>JBIIWL010000009.1:0-18103 GCA_044338885.1 Fibrobacteria bacterium | reverse complement strand
CGGAGCAGATCTTCACGACTGAGGCGTTGGGCCGCTTGCGCTTGATCCCGCTGCACGCGTAGGCGCTTTTGCTCGAGCGGTGCCGAGAACCCCTCGAACAAAGTCCAGTTCGCATTCACGCCCGCCGTCGTCGTCGTCGACAGAGCGGCGGGGTCGTTGGTGACAGCCGTATCACGCTCCTGACGCGTATCAAGAGAACTACGGCTGTGGCGCGCCGTGGCCGCCACTGTGGGGAGGTAGCCAGCGAGCCCGGCGGAGGAGTACGCATTGCGCGCGGCCCCGTAATCCTCCTGCGCAGCCCGGTAGCCGAGATTGTTCGCCAAGGCTTCGGACAGCGCCGCGTTCAAGGTCAACGTGTCGGCGACAGCCGCCGTGGCGCCTAGGCCTACAACAACACCCGCAAAGCCAAACGTTTTCAATGCCTTAAACATGCGCGGCCTCACGTCCCTTTTTACCAGCGAAAAGCAGGATCATCGCAGGGATGACATAAAGCGTCAATACCATACCGAATAACAGTCCACCGACGACCGCAATGCCCATGGGACGACGGCTTTCTGCGCCGGCACCGAGTGCGAGGGCAATCGGCACCATGCCGAGCGCGGCCGTGAGTGATGTCATGAGAATGGGCCGCAAACGGGCCTTTGAGGCTTCCATCACCGCTTCAGCAAGAGCCAACCCGCGCGCGCGCTGTTGGTGCGTGAACTCTACGATGAGAATACCGTTTTTGGTCACAAGGCCGATTAACATCACCAAACCGATCTGACTGAAAATATTGATGGTCTGACCGAACACCCACAGCGTGACCAGTGCGCCGAACAATGAAAGCGGGACCGTCAGCAGAATCACCATAGGGTCGCGAAAGCTTTCGAATTGTGCCGCCAGCACGAGGTAGATCAGGATGAGGGCGAGCAAGAAAACGAACAGGATGCTTGATGAGCTCTCCTGGAAATCGCGCGCTTCACCGGCAAGGTCCGTCGAATAGGAGGCGTCAAGCGTCTCTGAGGCGATGCGACGCATCGCGGCTACGGCATCTCCCATCGAGACGCCGGGCGCGGGGCCCGCGGAAACCGTGGCGGAGACCCAACGATTGTGACGGAATAATTGAGGCGGCCCGGCCTGCTCTTCGACTTGAATCAGGTTACTGAGCGGAATCAGTTTACCCGACTGACTGCGCACCTGAATGGCTTCAAGATCTGACGGCTGCGTACGGTATGGCGCATCCACTTGTCCGATGACCTGGTATTGTCGGCTGTCTTTCTGGAAATAACCCATCCGGGTCTCCCCAAAGGCCAGCTGCAGGGCTTGCGCGACTTCGGCGAAGGGGACGCCAAGCGTACGTAAGCGGTCGCGGTTCACGATAACCTTTAACTCGGGTCGGGTAAACTTGAGGTTCTCATCCACCATCGCAAAGGCGGGGTCTTTGCGTGCGGCCTCGAGAAACCGCGGTAATGCGTCCGCGAGTTTATCGAAGCTTGGGGCCTGAATCACGAATTGTACTGGCAAGGCCGATCGGCTGCCGACAGAAATAGTCGGGTCTTGCGTGACCACCACACGAGCGTCGGTGATGGACCGGGCGGCGGGGGTTAACGCATCCGCGATGTCGCGCTGGTGCCGGCGGTCACCGGGATCCGTCAAAAAGATGCGGACGAAACCGCTGTTCGCACCGCCACCGCTAAATCCTGGCGCCGTAACCGCTAGGAGATTCTGTGCTTCTGGCACTTCTTTTTCTAACAGGGCTTCCACACGATCCATCACGCCGGCCATGGCAGGGTAGGCGAATCCCTCGGGGCCTGTGAGAAAGAGGTTGATCTGGCTGCGGTCTTCACGCGGTGCCAATTCAGACGGCAATGTGGCGAGCAAAAAGCCTGCGCCCCCGGCGCAAGCTAGCACCACGAGTAGTGCGGTTACGCGGCGGTGAAGGAAGGCCTTAAGGCTGCGGGCGTAGAGATCATAAAACTTTTGAAACCCAGGCTCGGTCCGAATATAGAGTTTGGATTGCTGTTTGCGCAAAAAACGAGTGGCCATCATCGGAGTCAAGGTCAGCGAAACCACAGCGGACAACAACACAGAACCCGCGACCGCAAGCCCGAACTCGCGGAAAAGGCGGCCGACGAAACCCGACAAGAAGAACAGCGGGAGGAAGACCACAGCCAACACCGCCGTGGTCGCGATCACCGCCATGAAAATCTCTTCAAGACCTTCATATCCCGCTTTGCGGGGCTCAACACCTTCTTCGATTTTGCGGTAGATATTCTCAAGCACCACGATGGCGTCATCCACAACCAACCCGATCGCCAACACAAGGCCCAGCAAAGTCAAAACGTTGATGGTGTACCCTGCGATGTATAACAGGAAGAGCGCCCCGATCAGCGACACGGGAATCGCCAAGGCCGGCAATAGAGCTGAGCGGAAGTCGCGTAAAAAGAAAAAGAGTACGAGCAACACCAAGACAAAAGCAATCGCCAACGTCTCTGCCACTTCAAGCAAAGAGCGGCGCACGAACCGGGTATTATCAAAGCCAATACCGACCTGAAGATCAGGCGGCAGGTCTTTGCGAATTTGTTCGTAACGCTTGTTGAATTCGTTGCCGATGGCGATACTATTCGCCCCCGGCTGCGAAATGATGCCGAGGCCGATCATCGATTGGCCATTGAGCTTAAGACGGGTCCGTTCGTTTTCGGCCCCCAGCTCGGCACGACCGACGTCTTCCAATCGGACAACGCCATCGGGAGTATTGCGGAGTACCAGTTTATTGAATTCTTCAGCGGACCGTAAGAGGCCGGTGGTCTTGACCGTCAACTCCATCGCGGCACCTTCAATGCGGCCGGAGGGTAGCTCGACGTTTTCAGAAGCCAACGCGTTACGAACTTCAGCAAGCGTCAGATTATGTGCCGCGAGTCGTTCTGGGTCCAAACGGAGTCGCATGGCATAGCGCTTTTCACCCCAAATGCGAACTTCTGCCACGCCGGGAATAGTTTGGAGGCGCTCTTTAAGGCGGGTCCCCGCATCGGTTACGTCAAGGATATCGCGCGTGTCGCTCTGAAGCGTCATCAACACGATGGGGAAGGAGTTGGCATCCGCTTTGGCAACGGTCGGGGGATCCGCATCAGCGGGCAAGCGGCGCAGCACGCGTGAGACACGATCACGTACGTCGTTCGCCGCAGCATCCAAATCCGCAGCTAACCCGAATTCTACCGTGATCGAACTATTGCCCTCACGGCTGGTCGAGGTGATGGTGCGGATACCGTCCACGCCATTCACCGATTCTTCGATCGGCTCCGTGATCTGTGACTCGATCACATCGGCGCTGGCGCCCGCGTAGGACGTGGACACCGTAATCGTCGGAGGATCCACGGCGGGAAATTCACGGACACCCAATCCGGGAATTGCAATAATACCGAGCACGACGATGAAGAGTGACACCACGATAGTGGCCACCGGACGATCGATACTGAAATGCGAAAACTTCATTTAGCGCTCCACGACAGGAATGACTGCCGTGCCCGGACGCAATTGGAGCAAGCCCGAGACCAATATGGTGTCACCTTCGTTCAACCCCGAAACCACTTCCACCATGTTGGCGTCACGCGCGCCCGGCTGGAAGACGGCAAGTTCAGCGATGCCGCTCCGTACGCGCCACACCTGTGCGCCGCGCGCACTCTGCACAACGGCTTGTGTGGGTAAGCGCATCACATCGTTTTGGCCCGTCGGAAGTTCGACGCGGGCAAATGAGCCCGGCAATATGGTCGAGGCTTTCCCTGAAGTCTCGCGGCGCGCACGCACCCGCAATAGTCTTGTTTCGGCATCGACCCGTGATTCCACGGCGTAAACCACAGCCACAGACGTATCGGTAGAACCCGTGGTGGTGAAGCGAACCTTGAAACCGGGCTTTACAGAAGCCGCCAGCTTTTCAGGAACCGAGAATTCAATTCGGAGCGAGCTCAAATTCTGTAAAGTGGTCAAGCGAGTGCCCGGCTGCACAACCGAACCGAGTTCCACTTCGCGAAGGCCGACCACACCACCGAAGGCGGCGCGTACATGGGTCTTTTCCCATTGTGCTTTGGTCAAGGCCGCTTCCGCTTCTGCCGACTTCCATTCGGCGAATACTTGATCGTATTCGCCTTGGCTCACCGCTTGGGCTTTCAGGTCTTGCTTCAGCCTTTGTTCCCGAGTGCGAGCGAGCAAAAGGCGGGCGCCTGCTTGGTCGGCGCGCGCTTTGAGTTCCGCGTCATCCAGCCTCAACAAAAGTTGACCCGCTTTCACGGGCTGGCCTTCGCGGAAGCCGATAAATGCGACCTTGCCGGATAGCTCCGACTGCACGTCGATCTGTTGCTCGGCCAAAACATTACCCGGCACCGAGGAACCGCCCCCTTCCACAGAAGATGGGGAAAGTACGATCGCGGGCAGACGTGCGGCGGGAGGCGCGCCAGCACCAGGTGCGCCGGGCGCACCACCGGGGGCAGCCTGCTTTTCACCGCAGGCGGCGAGTAAAAGGGATGAAGCGATGGTGGCAAGCGCTAGGAAACGCATCGGACGGACGTGTCGGTTTGGCATGGGTTTCCGCAGGAATAAGGAGCGGAAAACCTATAAAACAGGGCTTCTGAAAAACCAGACTAGTTACAAGACGTTACCCCAAAACGCCTGTTTAGTCGAATCGGCCACCTGCTAAAACCGTGGCAGGAGCGCGATCCTGCCTAGGCACTGCACGATCTTCGCACACCCCGACCTCGCAGGCACGCAAGCTGACCAGCGTTCCAGACTCATCCCACGCAAACGCATAACCCTGACGCACGCCATACTCGTAAAACTCCAGCGACCGGCGCGACCCATCGGCATACCACGTTTTGTGCGACCCGTGAGCCACCTTGCGTCCGTCCGAGGTGATCATATACTCGCGCTCATACGCCAACGTATGATCGGAATGAACTCCCGATTCGCGCACAGTATTCTCGTTACACGCGACGAACACTCCGAGTACTAAACCAAGCACTAAAACCCGTGACAATCGGCACAAGGTGATTGAATGGGCAAGGAGGGGCGTTTGTTTTTGGTGGTGCATGGGGTGACCTCTGGGTGGAATTTTACCACGACCGTGTTGCGGTCCCGTTGCCGATGCCTTTCAGGCCTCACTCCAATTCGGGCGGGGCCACAAATCACCCGGAGGACCCACCACTCACTCCCCCCAGAGGGTGGGCAGCCCCCCAAAAACCCGCCTTGTGCACCTCATCGCAAATTCGTTTCTTAAAGAATTGATTTTCGCAAACCACTACCCTTGATTTCAGCGGTTTTAGAGGGGTCAGTGTCGTAATCCTCAAGACTTTCAAGTATCGCAACCCGCGCCTTTTCTACCATTGTTGGGGTGGAAACCTCCCTGCAAAACCGCCCCCAGCTGACCGAAGAAGCCCTCCGCAACCTGCTCAACCCCTCGCAATTCGAGGCGGTGACGTATGCCCCTGGGCCTCAGGTGGTGCTGGCAGGAGCCGGCAGCGGTAAAACCCGCGTACTGACCTATAAAATCGTCTGGCTGATCCAGGAACACGGCTTTAGGCCGAATGAGATTTTGGCGGTCACCTTTACGAATAAGGCCGCGCGCGAAATGAAAGAGCGCGTGTCGCACTTGCTCGGATACGAAGCCCCGCTGCGCTGGATGGGCACGTTCCACAGCATTTGCGCACGTCTACTGCGCTTTCATGCCGATAAAATCGGCTATACCTCGCACTTTACCATTTACGATACCGACGACCAAAAGCGTCACGTCAAAAAGATCTTGCTGGCCGAACATCTGGAAAACGATGCCCGCTATTCGATCGATATCGTGCGGCGCTACATCGGCCACTGCAAAAACCAAGGCGCGGGCCCCGAAGAAGCCGCGCGCGTGGCGCAAGACTCCTACGCCCAGCGCTTAGTCACGCTCTACGCGAGGTACCAGAAGGAATTGCGCGATCAGAACGCGATGGACTTTGACGACCTCATCTTCTTGGGCATCAAATTGCTCAAGGGGTTTCCCGAAGTACGCGATGCGCTGCATAAAAGCTTCCGCTATGTGCTGGTGGACGAGTATCAGGATACGAACAAGGCCCAGTACCAGCTGTTGCAACTCATGCTCGGGCCGCATCGCAACCTCGTCGCCGTGGGCGACGATGACCAAAGTATTTACGGCTGGCGCGGCGCCGATGTGGGGAACATTTTAAGGTTTCAGACCGACTTTCCCGAAGCGCGCGTCACCAAGTTGGAACAGAACTATCGCTCCACGTCCAACATTCTCGCGGTCGCCAGCAGCGTGATCAAAAACAACCGCGAGCGTATGGATAAGACCATCTGGACGGACAACGCGCCCGGCGACAAGATCACCTTGATGGAACTCGACGACGAGATGACCGAGGCCGCCTGGGTGGCCCGCCGCATCAGCGCGGACGAAGTGTACGGCCCGGGCGGTACCGCGGTGTTTTACCGCACCAACGCCCAGTCGCGTATCCTCGAAGATGAATTGCGTCGCCGCCAAGTGCCCTACCTGATTGTGGGGGGCACACGCTTTTACGAACGCAAAGAAGTCAAAGACCTGCTCGCCTACTTGCGCCTGATCGCTAACCCGCTCGACGATGTCTCGCTGATGCGCGTGATCAACGTGCCCAAGCGCGGCCTCGGCGACAAGTCACTCGAACAGATTCAAGAATACGCACGCCGCGAAAACATGCCGCTGGCCGATGCCCTGCCGTTCTCGGAACAAGCCGGCATCGCCGTGGCCGCCGCGCGCAAGATGCGCGACTTCCACGAACTGCTGCAGTCGCTTCGTCAGTTGGCAGAACACCGGCCGCTCCCCGAACTTGTGGCCGAAGTCTTATCCAAGTCGGGCTATAAAGCCGCACTCGAAAACGAAGATACCGACGAGGCCGCCGACCGTTTGAGCAACCTTGAAGAACTCATCTCGGCCGCTCAAGATTTCGTCGACCGTATGGAAGAGCGCGCCGAAGAGGTCGATGACCTCAACGACGACGAGGCGCTGGCCGGCTCAACTCTCGAACTGTTCTTGCAAGAAATCTCACTCGTATCCGATGCCGACGCGCTTAAAGCCGGGCAGGATGCGGTCACCTTGATGACGGTGCACAGCGCCAAGGGGCTCGAGTTCCCACGCGTCTTTGTCACCGGGCTTGAAGACGGCCTCTTTCCGCTCATGCGCGAAGACGACCCCGATTCCGAAGAGGAACGCCGTTTGTTCTACGTGGCGGTCACCCGCGCGCGTCAAGAGCTCTCGCTCACTTATGCGCGCCGTCGCCGTCGTTATGGGACCTACCAAGACAGCATGGCCTCACGCTTTTTGCGTGAGATCGACAAGGAATACCTCGAGATTCCGCGCGCCGTGTCGGCACCCAAACCGGCCTTCCGAATGGGGATGGCCGTGGGGCGCGCGCTCAACAATCCCGACCCCATGCCCAAGTACGAAGACATGAGTCAAGAAGAATCACCGTTCCGGGCGGGCGCCCATGTGCGCCACGCCAAGTTCGGTGAGGGCCGCGTGATGCAACTGTCAGGGAGCGGTGATTCGGCGAGCGCGGTGGTGATGTTCGGCGACAAGGTACCGCGCACGCTCATGCTCAAGTTTGCGAAACTCGACGTCGTCGAGTAAGCGGCTTTTCGTCACAAGTTTTGTGAAGCGCGGCGCGCGATCAGTCGCTCAACCACTGGGCCCGGCGACGAGAAATCAGAATTGCCCACATATTCGATGTCGCTGAATCGCAACCGCGATTCGCTCATCACCGGTCCAAAACCATCAGCGCGAATCCCAAAGCCCAATGCACCAGGGATCGTCGTGCAGTTCAAGTCATCGATACAAATGGTGGTCACGACTCCCGAGTTGTTGACCGCCACCACATTGCCGGCTTGATTAAAGATCGGTGAACCCGATGTGCCCCCTGACAAGTTCAGATTGTGCTGCACAAAATATCGGTTCGCGGGAGTCGGTGCCGCACCGTTGAGTGAACGCAAGGCCGATATGGTGCCGTCTTTGAATGAGGCCACAGGGTACAACTCATAGAGCATCTCAAGTTCACCCGGAAACCCAATGGTGGCCACGGCATCGCCGGGCGCCAGAGCGAGCGCGGCGGCGGACGATTCAAACGTCACGGTCGCCGGCAGAGGCGTTTTGGTGGTCACCAAAGCCAAATCAAACGATTCGATTTCGGCTTCTTCGTTATAATCCGGATGCACCGCGTACAGATTCAATTCATGCACGCCCTGACCTGTGGTCACATTACCGCCATTCACCACGGCGACCAGCTTGACCGTATCGGAATAGAAGGCCCTGACCTGCTCGAGGCCCCGTACCACGTGGCCATTGGTGGCGATCACGTTCGGGCCGATCGCAAATCCGGTGGCCACCTCGATCAAGACGCCGTCTTCAATGAACCCAAGACAATACACGGCTGGTGCCACGCGCGCCACGGCCCCAGACCACGATGGGTTCGCGGAGGAATCCACAGGGTTTTCGGTGCAGGCTGCGAGCGCAAGCAGGCTAAGCCCGGCCAGAAAGGATTTGGCAATCATCGAAGGGGATCCTGGTCAAAGTCAAAGTGATATGAAAAACCGTTCAAGGTAATTCCGCCAGCTGTGCCGCAACTCAACCGGTATCGCATGGCTCCAAATTCCGTTTGCGAACCCAAACATGCTCCTCCCTACCCATTATCCGGCAAATTTCAAGGCTAGCCCCACAGGCGCGGTTTATTATCTTCCTCTTCCGGGCAAAAGAATGCCTTCAGCCCGGAATCCCCTCCAGTTTTCCCGGCCGAATGCGCTCTGCAGCCCTGTCATCTTTTTTGGCCTTTTTGAGGTCCCTGGAGCCGGAATGCGCGTCGAAAAGCACGAAATCGAAAAACTCGCCAAACTGGCCCGCCTCGACATCACCCCAGACGAAATCGAAAAGCTGCAAGGCTCACTCGGCAGCCTGGTGGAATACCTCGACACCCTCAAGCAGATCAACCTTGAGAACATTGAGCCCATGACCGCCGTCGACGACTCGCCGCGCCCGTTGCGCCCCGACGTCGAGCAGCCCATGCTGCCCAAAGAAAAGGCGCTGCACAACGCGCCCGAAGTCAACCTCGAGCACTTCTCCATCCCCAAAGTCATCGGGGGCTGAAGCGATGCGCACCGGCATCACATGCGTGGTCCCGGCCCGCCTTGGCTCGACCCGTTTTTTCAAAAAACTTTTGACCCCACTTTTGGGCAAACCCGTCATCGTTCACACGCTTGAAAGAGCGGTGGAGGCGGGTTGTTTCAAACGGGTGGTGTGCCTCACCGACTCGGCCGAGATCGGCGAGGCGGTGGCGGCTCATGGTTTTGAGTGGGTTCTCTCGGGCGACGCCGCCAACGGCACAGAACGCATCGCGCGGTCACTCGACCTTCTCGATGCGGACCTAATCGTCAATCTACAGGGCGACGAACCCGCGTTCCCCGAAGAGGGGCTTAGAACACTGGCCACAGCGCTGCAGGCTGAGCCTGAGGCTGTCCACATCCTCGTACACAATGATGAACCCACACGCGAAGACCTCCTTAACCCGAATCGAGTGAAGGTCGCGTTTCAATCTTGTGGGGCATTTTCCGGATTCGTGCGCACTGTGCCCGAGAGTGCCCGCCCCGAGGCCTATCGTCTGCAACTCGGTGGCTACGCCTATTCTCGCGCCTACCTTCAACACTACGCCGCCTTGCCCGCGTCCACCGATGAAATCGCGCTTTCGCACGAGATGTTGCGCGCGCCGAGCTTAGCCACACTGCGTGCGCACCCCTCTCCCCCTGGTGCCTCGGTGGATGTTGAAGAGGATCTCATCGCGGCGCACGCAGCGCTCGAAGCCCTCCTCACACACAACGGCGCGTCACGCACCCTTCAGGGAACATCCAAAGTCCCCGACCCAATGTTTACAGCACAAGAACCGCAGATGAAACTGCAAGGAGCCTCCGCATGAGCACCAAGAAAACCGACAATACCTGCAAATACATCGTGGTCACAGGCGGTGTACTCTCGGGTCTCGGCAAGGGCATTGCAGCGGCATCCATCGGCAACCTGCTCGCTGGCCGCCTTAAGGTCGTGCCGGTCAAATGCGACGGGTATTTGAACACGGACCCCGGCACCATGAACCCGATCGAACACGGCGAAGTGTTCGTGCTTGATGACGGCGGCGAAGTGGATATGGACTTCGGCCACTACGAACGCTTCATGGACGTGCACGCCAAGTTCCATTGGAACCTGACCATGGGCAAAGTCTTCAAAAGCATTTTGGAGAAAGAGCGCCGTGGCGATTACCTCGGTAAGACCGTGCAGTTCTTGCCTCACGTCACCGATCGCATCAAGGAATGGTTCCGCCAAATCGCGCGCGAAGAAAGCGCCGACGTCATGCTCATCGAAGTGGGCGGCACAGTGGGCGATCTTGAAAACCAATTCTACCTCGAAGCGGTCCGTCAGCTCAAGCGCGACGTGGGTCATAACAACGTGATCTACATCCACCTGACGTACGTACCCGTGCCCGAAGGCGTGAACGAACAGAAGAGCAAGCCGACACAAATGTCGGTACGTTTGCTCAATGAAAAAGGCATCGAGCCCGATGTGATCATCGGCCGTTGCCCCGAGTTTTTGACGCCGTCGATCAAAGAAAAGATCGGCTCGTACTGCAATATCCCTGCGAGCCACGTGATCTCAGGGCCCGACGTCAAAACGGTGTACGAGATCCCGCTCATTTACGAGAAAGAAGGCCTGCCCGCGCTCTTGCACTCGGCCCTTGGCATTTACTCGCCGCCCGATTTGCGTCAGTGGGAAACCTGGGTCAACAACATCAAGAAGAACCGCGTGAACCCGCGCCGCACGGTGACCATCGCCTTGGCCGGTAAGTACACGGCGCTCGAAGACTCGTACGCCTCGGTGGTCGAAGCCTTGACACACGCGGGTGCGCATCACGACGTACGCGTCGACCTCAAGTGGGTCGATACGGGCAAGCTGACCTCGCCCGAAGACGCGCGCGCCGCCTTGGCGGGCGTGCAGGGCGTGATCGTGCCGGGCGGCTTCGGCAAGCGCGGCATCGAAGGCAAAATGCACATCATCCGTTTTGCGCGCGAAGCCAACATGCCGTATCTCGGTATTTGCTACGGCATGCAGCTTGCGGTCGTGGAATACGCCCGCAACGTGGTCGGTTTGCAAAACGCGAATACCTCCGAAGTGCGCGACGAGGGCGTGCAGGTCGATCACCCGGTGATCGATATTCTGCCCGGCCAAGTGAATGTGTCCGATAAGGGCGGCACCATGCGCCTAGGCGGACACGACGTGGAACTCAAGGCCGGTAGCCGCGCGAGCGCGATCTACGGCGGCGAAACCAGCGTGCGTGAGCGCTTCCGTCACCGCTACGAAGTCAACCCCGCGTATATCGAACAGCTCGAATCCAAGGGCCTCGTCTTCTCAGGCAAACACCCGACCGAAAACATCATGCAGGTCATGGAATTGCCCGGTCACAAGTTCTTTATGGCCTGCCAGTTCCACCCCGAGTTGACCAGCAACCTGCGCAACCCGGCACCGCTGTTCCACGAGCTCGTGAAGGCGGCGTTGGAAGCGTAAGGACAGTAGGGCAGTAGGACAGTACAGCAGTACTACAGTAGAACACAAAGCCTTTGCATGGTTTTGCTGGAGCACTATTGTTGTACTGCTGTACTGTTGCGCTGCCATATTTTATCTCACGTGACTGTCCTCACACCCCCGGTGGCCTAAACAACCACCCCCCCCTATTTGTGGCGTGATCGCCGTCACAGCCAAGTTTTACGGCGTGCGCTACGTTCCGGCGCATGCCATTTTCATTTCATCTCCCGCGCTTCACGGCACTCCGTCGGTTAAACGTTCCGATCCGCCTTCCCGTACTGACTGCGGCAGAAAAAACGGCGGCGGTGGCGCTCACACTCACACTGGCCTGCGGTGCGGCTTTACGTGCTTGGGAAAAATCTGGCGTACAGATTGGGCCCGTGCGCGATTGGGAAACTTTGCGGGCTCTGGTCATCCGATCGCGTGAAGCTCACTCAAAACAAGGGATTGATGCGGGGGCGTATCCGTGTTTGGACGATGCCGCCGGGGCGGGGTGGGCCAACCCACGGGGGGGCGGCGGGTCCTCCGGGGGAGCGTTCCTCATCGCCGCCGGAGCGGCACAGGGGGCCAAGACGAAGTCAAAAAAACCGGCCTCGGGTAAAAGGCCACCGGCACGACCTCTCGATTTAAACACGGTCGGGGAGCGCGCTTTGCTGACGCTGCCGGGTGTCGGTCCCTCCACCGCCAAGGCGATCGTGGCGCACCGCGCCGCGAATGGCCCATTCCGCGTCCTGGAAGACCTCCTCCAGGTGAAGGGTATCGGCCCTAAAAAGCTGGAGGCCCTGCGACCGTTCGTATGGGTTGAAGCCCCACCTGATAGCCCTGTAGGCTCACCCTCTCAGCCAGATCCCCATCACATCAAATAACGTGTGGCTATGAAACATGGTGAATTGCAAGCCGAGGACCCTGCGCGTTTAGTAAAATTGCCCAAATGGGTAAAAAGCCGTTAACCTTCGTCGCGTTCGAAATCGGGACCGACAACCTAAAGCTCGTGGAAATGACGCGTGAAGAAAACCGCGTGCTCTCCGCCGGCATTTTCCCACTCACGCCCGGTCGAGGCCGTGACTCGGGTCACTTGGCTTCGCAAATCCGACTGGCGCTAGAAACCACCGCGCGTGGTAACTTACGCGGTCTGATCGCCTCCGTGGCGCTGGGCGAAGCCGCCCTCCGCGTGATCGAGGTGCCCCCCGATGCGGAAGCCGATGAGTACGCCGCTTGGGATATGAGCCTGTACCTAGGGCTACCCGTCGGCGAATTTGCCCTAGACGTATCACCCGGTGCGGACGACGGCACGGAGTCCCAAACCGTCGTAGCTGCGGCCCTCCCCATCGCGACGACCACAACCTTGCGCGACACGTTGGAAACGGCCACCGGGCTTGTGCTCACAGCCCTTGATGTGGACGCTGCGGCCTTGGTCAATGTGTTTGCGGCAAACTATCCCGAACTGGCCTCCGACCGCGCCCTCTTGATTCACGCCAACACGGCCGCTACGGCCCTGGTGCGCACGTACAAGGGAGAGTTTCACGGGGCCGTGGCGCGGCGCGATGCCAAAGAGGCGCTGCGTGCCGACGCGGACGCGCAAGAGCGCGCCGAAGGTTTGCTCCGCTTAGCGCGCGGGATCGCAGAAACGGTACGCACCAGTGCGGATGGTTGGGATTCGCCCAGCCATATCATGCTTTGCGGTGACCTGGCCACCGACACCGATTTCCGCGAGCTCTTGCGCGCGCATTTGTCGCAACCTGTCTCCCTTTTCAATCCGTTCCGCAACATCCCCGGGCCCGACCCCCTGGAGTTTGCGAAGGCCTACCCCGGCGGCCCCTTGGCCGCGACCGTAGGCCTCGCCTTGCGCTTGGTGGAGGAATCCCGATGATGCGCGTCAATTTACTGCGCGGCTTGCCCCCCAAAGAGGGTGTAACGCCACCTCCGCCGCCGCCTGAAGGAGCCCCCCTCAAGCGAGCGCTTTCGGTGTTACTGGTTTTATTAGTCGCCAGTGCGGTCACCCTTTGGCTTGCCAAACCTGAATGGATCCACCTCCAGCGCGTCTCTTCACTATGGGAGTCGGACAAAGCGGCGCATGCCGATTCGCTTCATCATGCACAGTTGGTGCACCACAAAGCCTCGCAACTCATCGAGGCCCGACAAACCGAAGCCATTGAATGGCTCAGCAACCTCGAAGCCCTCACTGCCGACCTTCATGGCGCCGGCGCGGTGACCTTAACGACGGCCACCTACACAGCCGCTGGTGAGTTTGTTTTTGAAGGATTCGCTCCCTCGGCCGAGGCGTTAAGTGCGCTTCAAGAGGCCTTGGTGCTCATACCCGGTTTGGATCTGCGCCAAAGCCGCGCAACAGAGATCGCCGCGCGCGGATCGATCGGTTTCAACTTTCACTTTGCCGGTCGCATGCTTCCCGAGAACGAGCGCATCGATACCACAGCATCCGATACCGCGATCGCGATTCAGGATTCCGTTCAGACACCCGTCCGCAATCGCGTCGTGCCTTCCGGCAGCCTTGCGCTCCATTTGGACACGCTCGCCCGAGCCGCCGAGGGGCTTGGCATCGTGCTCGCCGCGCCTTTACGCGGCGATACGTCACGCCAAGGCGCACTGACCTTAAATTCATGGCGTCTCAAAGGGGGACTCACCTCCGATTCCTCCACAGTATCCACGACCGCACAAGATTCTGTTCTCGCTCCATCATCCCCATTTGCTGAGGTTCGCGAACTTTTAGAGCAAGAACGCTTCCGGGGTTCGCCTTTTGCCATTCAGCGCATCACGCTGTCAGAAAAGAATGGCCAATGGGTGGTATTTTTGGACATTCTGGCACTCTCACCCTGATTTTTCGGGCACTCGAAGGGCCGCGTTTATATTTTTCGCCGTCGCAGCTCCGGTAAACCTCTCGGTTTGCCGGAACCTCACCGAAAAATTCAATACAACGCATGCATCGTTCCCTTTCGGCATTCGCATTCTGCGCCTTAACGGCCCTCGTGGCGCTGTCGTCCCCGACGGCGGTTGCCCAGACTGCGACACCAGCTCCCGCCGTACAATCGGATGCCTATCGTGAATGGCAACGCCAACACGAAGAATGGCAGCGCGGGTACTCGGCGTGGGAGAAGCGTTACGAAAAATGGGTTGAAGAGCAAGCACGTCTTGACGACGGGTTTTTGATTTCCGTAGGCGTGGGCCCTTCACCTGTTCGTGTCAACACCGCTTTTTCTGGCGGCGATCGCGTGAACTTCCCCGACATCCCTCCCTACCCCAATGTGAACTTCCGCGGCATCGGCGGCACCATCGATTTGCGTATGGGCTGGCTTGTAAAAAACGATCCGTACCTGAAAGACTACTACTTCGGCGATGATGAGCTTCACGACCAACTGTACCTGACGTTTGACCTGATCACGCGGTCCTCACCATTCCCTCAATTGCGTTTTGCCGAAAACGATACCGCAAACCAACTCGAGTTCTTCCGCCCGACTTACATGCTCGATCTCGTGGGCGGCGTTGGCATGACGTATCTGGTCTACCCTTATCGCACGTCCATCAGCACCACCGTGGGCTTTGGTCTGCTCGGCATTCAGGGCACGAATTCAAGCGTGCGCACCAACATCGGCCCCGCCTTCAACGTGCGCGTGGGACAAGAATGGGCCTTGCGTGAAAACTGGCGCTCAGGGTTTGCGGTCAATTACGGTTTTGCACGCTCGATCAACCCTCGCAAAATTAAGGTTGATGGCTTTAACGTTCAAACCGAGAGCTATCAAGAGAATTACTCCTCACATATTTTCTCGATCCAATGGATCAATAGCTTCACACCTCCCAAGTACCGCCGCGGCATTCCACCTTCGCGTCCGCAACAGTACGACAATTCCGCGCCGCCTCAGTACAAGTAAGACCATCATCGACCTTGGCTGGTAGGTCGTGGGGCGTGGCTCTCTATTTTGGTTCCTTTTTCATTGGTGTGATTGATCATTCAGCCTGCGGCTTGATCTAAGACACGTCCGCTTTGCGGCCTCATGCCTGCGGCTCATATTTCCGATTTCCTATTTCATATTTCTGATTTAACTTCCCCCCATGTCTCTCTCCCTCACCGGTGGCCAATTCAATGGCGCCGTTTTAAAAACACCCACCGGCATGAACCTCACCCGGCCTACGTCGGGCAAAGTCAGGCAAGCTCTGTTTAATGTGTTGCGGGGGGAGTTTGAAGACGAAGGGTTTCTTGATCTGTATGCCGGTTCAGGGTCTGTCGGGCTTGAGGCCCTCAGCCGTGGTGCGCGGCGTGTGACCTTGGTCGAACACCACACGGCCGCCTTTCGCGTGCTCGATGGCAACGTGAAACTGCTGGTGGCCCGGGGCGCGGAAGCGGCCCGCGTCGAAATCGTGAGACAAGACGCGCGCACCTACTGCGCGGCCTTGGCGGCCATCAAGGGTGGCCAACGGTTTGCCGTCGCGTTCGCCGATCCACCCTTTGGGCAGGATTTTTCGGGCCTTTGGGAGGCCATGAAGCCCTTAGTGGCCGCGGGTGGTCTCGGGGTGATTCAATACCCGTCCCGCACGCCCCCCGATTTCATCGCACAAGCCGACCGTATTCTGGCCTACGGAGAGTCTAGTTTGGCTTTATTTCGCATCCCAAGCACCCCGGAAGCTACAGAGCATCCACCTGCAGGGCCTAGCGGCTTGTTAGTTTAAGGGGCCCCGTTTTGCGGAGCAATCCTTGACCCGAGCCCTGTACCCCGGCACCTTTGACCCCATCACCAACGGCCACCTCGACATCATCCGTCGTGGGGCACAACTGTTTGAATCGGTCGATGTCGTGGTGGCCGTAAACACCCGCAAAGCCAGCCTTTTCAGCATTGAAGAGCGCGTCGATATGGTGCGCGCGAGCACGCGTGATTTGCCCAATGTGACGGTTCTCTCGCACGCCGGTCTGATGGTCGAGTGCCTGCGTGAACGCAAAGCCCAAGTGCTTTTGCGCGGCCTGCGCGCCGTGAGTGACTTCGAACATGAGTTTCAAATGGCGCTCATGAACAAAAAGCTCGATGCGCAGTGCGAAACCATGTACCTCATGCCCTCGGAACAATACACCTACCTCGCCTCAAGCCTCGTACGAGAGCTCGCGGCCCTGGGCGCCGATATTTCCGAATTCGTGCCGCCCGAGATCGAAACCATTCTGCGCCGTAAACTCGGCGGAAAGTCAGCATCGTGAACCAGCGCTTTGGAAACCCTCCGGCCATGCCCGCCGCCGTCCGCTATTTGCTTTTCATTAACATCGGCGTCTTTCTCATCGACCGCTTCACCAACGGTTCGTTTTTATTCGACTACCTCTCGCTCAAGTCTTGGTTGGTCGTCGGTGATTTGCAGGTGTGGCGCGTGTTCACCTACATGTTCGTGCACGACTACAGCGGTATCATGCACATCTTGTTCAATATGCTGATGCTGTGGATGTTCGGCGTGCCGGTGGCCCGCGAAATGGGTGAGGGCGGCTTTTTGCGCCTCTACCTGCTCTCTGGCGTGTTCGCCGGCCTCTGTTCGCTGGTGTTCTATGGGGCAACGGGTAACCCGGCGGTGATTGTGGGGGCTTCGGGCGCGGTGTACGCACTTCTCGTAGCCTTCGCGCGGTTTTTTCCGGAGCAGCAACTGCTCATGTTTTTCTTGTTCCCGGTGCCGGTGCGTTATGCCGTGCTCATCATGGGCGGTATCTCACTGCTCCTGATCAACTCGGGTGACGGCATCGCGCACATTGCCCACCTTGGTGGCGCCGCGTTTGCCTGGGTGTATTTGAACTGGTTTTGGTCCCCATCGCGTGGCGGGTTTATGGCGCAGTGGAAGCAGCGTCGCAATCGCAACCGGTGGGAGAAGGCCATGCGCGATGGCGAAACGTTGCGCACGGCCATGGATGAGATCGACCCCATCCTCCGCAAGATTGGTGCGGAAGGCATCAACTCCCTGACGCGCTCAGAGCGCAAGCGACTCGATGAAGTCAGCGCGATGAAGAAGAAGATCCACGGTAGCGAGCTGCCGATCAGCGACTACTACAAGAATCGCTAAACAGCGCCTGTCTAGTCTGAGAGGCGGTTAAGCATTTGGACGAGGGCCTGGCGTGTCGGTTGATTCCGGCACACGTGCCGGCCCTGTTCGCCAACTGGAGCACAAACAGGCCCTCCCCGATGCCCAAAAAACTGAACCTCTCCAGCCTTCTCGCCCTTTGCGGCGCTTGTTCGCTTCTCGCAAGCTGCAACACGGGGAACCCTTTGGGTGTCAATGCCCCGGACGCTCAGGATACCGCTCAACGGGTTGTCACCGTGAGGCTTGTCTTAGACCCCATTCCGACCTCATTTTTAGGCGGCGACTCTGCGGCACGAGCGCGCACCGTTTTTACAGATCTAGCCTCGATCGCGCTCATGCTTTCTTCTGACAGCAACGACGTTTTGCTGGATACGATTTACAGGGACGCAACGGCTCTCCCAACGCCGCACACCGATTCGCAGGTCATCTTCCTCACTG
>JBIIWL010000129.1:0-5770 GCA_044338885.1 Fibrobacteria bacterium | reverse complement strand
CGCCCTCTTCGTGTCCGATCTACACCTCGGCACGCGCTACGGCGGTGCCCGGGAGGACCGCGAAACCCTTTTCGAACAGTTTCTGTTGGCGCAAGACGGGCGCATCAGCCATCTGTTTTTACTCGGCGATGTATTCGAGTTTTGGATGGAATACCGCTACTACATCCCCAAAAACCACTTTGGGGTGCTCGCCGCGCTGCATCGGCTTCGCCGCGCGGGTGTCGAAATCCATTATGTGTGCGGCAATCACGACTTCAATTTGGGCACATTTTTTAACGATCAACTCGATATCGTGACCCATACCGGCCCGTTTACCATGACGCTTCAAGGGCAAAAGTTGCTCATCTTGCACGGCGATGGCATGAACCCCAAAGACAAAGCCTACCGCCTCGTTCGCAAGGTGCTGCACAGTCGCTGGGCCAACTTTTTATGGAAGCTCCTGCACCCCGACCTTGGAATGCGCCTCGCGCTGGGCGTGGGTAAGGCCTCACGAGACCAACACGGCAGTGAGCCGCGCGACTTGGATCAATACGAAGCCGAAGCCCGGCGGTTATTACGCGAAGGCGGGCATGACGTCCTCATTCACGGCCACATCCACGCGGGCTTCATCCATCGAGTCCCTGAAGGCCTTCACGTGAATACCGGTGAGTGGCTGAAGCGGCTTGAGTATGTGGAGTTGGAAGGCGGAGAATTGACGCTGAAAACCTACGCCAACTCCTGAGATCAAATCAGCAGGTCTGCAACTCAACCGTAGAGCAACCAAACAGATCACTCCCCCACTGCGGCACTATCTAAAGTCCCGCCAGCTCCCGTTTGATCTCTTCAAGCCGCTCATAATTTTCGCTTTGCAGCGCCTCGACTTTTGAGACCATCAGCTCAATCTTCCGCAAGGTTGGCGCGTTAAAATCGGTGGTGCTCTCGATCAAGGTGAGCACCGTTTCGGCGTCTTCAGGAAAGCCAAAGTTCGCCATAAAATCACGAAACTCGGCGACCGATTTATCATGATCGGTGCCACCTACGCCGCGCGTATAAATCATGCGAGGGATCAATACGGTCAACAAATGCTGCTTCCAGTTCTCAGGGAGCACGGCGGACGGGCTTGCATCCGCAGGGGGCGCTTCAATCGTACGCAACAGAGCGGCGATATCGCGTTCCACCGCGCGGTGTTCTTGTTCGCGGTAGTAGGCCTGGTACAGAATCGGGAAGGAGTTCACGCACAAGTGCGCGTGCGCGAGCACAGAAAATGCGCCGAGGTAATAAACGTCGGCGTCTTGCTCAAGCATGTCCGCCTCAGACGAATAATGCGCCACCTTGGCGGGGATCGGCATAAAGTCGGCGTTCTTCATCGAGTCGAGCCGTTCTTTCACCGCCTCGGGGTCGAGGGCGCCCTCTAATCCCCCGGTTTCACGAGCTTGATCGATGACTTCTTCGATCCCCTTCTCCAGCGAGATCCCGAACTCTTTGCGAAAAAAATCGCGGATGTTGCGCTGGTCGACATAGTTGGCCGACACGGCCAACATGCCATTGGTCACCAAACCTTCAAGCGGAGAGGCCTCGTCTCCCGGAGTTGGCCCATCATCAGGGGAGCGCTCAAAGCGCACGTAGGCGATCAGGCGGCCGCGCAAATGCGCAGGGTCACCCTTCTTTTGTTCAGCACGCAGAGCGGAAAAGTCCATGTGAGGAAACTAGCAAACGGGGACGACGGGGGTTGCTTCTGCAGCCCTTTTGGTGCGTACGATATTGGGACAGAAGAGCGGTCAGCGATCAGCGATCAGCAATCAGCGATCAGCAATCAGCGATCAGCTAACTCCAAAAAACGGCCTCTTGAATTGTTACTGACGGCTGAATGCTAACCGCTGACGGCTGACAGCCGATCTTACCGACTCGATTTGAGATCAGGACGCCAACGCGGGTTTTTACTCGACATGTCCACCGAATAAAAGTCGCGATCGAACGTACCGTGCTCTTTGCCGAGGTAGTCGAGCAAGAAGCGCGCGATCCACTTTTCGATTTTAAGCACCACGATTTTTTTGCGCAAACGGCCTTGGCTGTCGCGGTTCAAAATTGAGGGGATGGTATTGAGAGACAGGATTTCATCCAGCGCCGGCGAGTTGAGATTTTCGCGACCTTCTGGTGATGAGTAAAAGTGAGTGACGCCAAATACGACCTTACGCGGATTCCCCTCACGCAACAAGCGCGCACACTCCACCACCGTCGACCCCGTGCGAACCATGTCATCCAGAATGATGACATCTTTACCATCCAATTGTTCAAGCGTGACCTCGGACCGCGCGCTCACAGCCATACGCACCTGACGCTCGCCGGTACGCGACTTTTCCATCACGATGATCGCGGCGTTGGGCAGGCCCAACGACTCAAGGACACACTTTACAAAGGGCAGCGCACCCATATCGGGGGCACACAAGACCAAGTTGTCTCCATCGCGGCCCGTGGCCACCATGTCTGAATACTTCAGGTAGTGCGCATACACTTCTTCGGGGATCAGATTGAAAAACGCCCCGCCAAAAGCCTTGCTGAACAAACGCTGTACCTTAGAGCTATGGTTGTGCACCGTAACCACGGCGTCCACGCCCGAATGCTTCAGCAATTCGGCGTACAATGCCGCGGTAAAAGGCTGCCCGTCGAATTTCTTGAGGTCTTCATCCGAACGATTTTCTTCACCTTCCGCGCGATGCGGTCCGCGATCTTGGGCCGAGAAAAACAAGTCGGGTTCGATCAGAATCACACGCTTGGCGCCATTATCCTTTGCCCCGCGCGCCAGCATCATCGTACGCATCGCGAGCGACCCGCGCGAATTGCTGGTGGCCGCTGAACAGATCACGACGGTTTTGCCTTCAAGCGAACGCCCAATGCGCTCCATGTCGCCTTCATCGCTGATGTAGCGCGGGCAGAACTCCGTGTTGGCATACACCTTCAGCGAGATCAAGTCAGCGATTTCCCCTTGCTGACCGCACATGTGGGCGAGGTCAATAGCAAAGGGGTCATCTGAAACGTTTGAAATGATCAGCGTATCGCCGTGAAACTGCATGCGTGGTTCCTTAGAGCCGTTTAAACGAGGTGATTCCGATCCGAAACTCACGCGGGGTTAGCCGCGGCGACGGATACGGGGGTGGTTTTCCAAACGTCATTGTTGTATTCGGCGATGGTGCGGTCTGACGAGAACTTGCCCATGCGCGCCACGTTCAAGATCGCCGCGCGCGTCCACCAGGCTTGATCCTTGTAGCGCTCCGCAACCTGCTTCTGGCACTCCACGTAGTCCGCGAAGTCGGCAAACAAGAAGTATTCGTCGTGGCGCAACAACCCATCGATAAAGCCGCGGAATAATCCGGGGTCTTCGGGCGAAAAATGCCCGGCACGAATCAGGTCAAGCACCTTTGCCAATGCCGGCTGCGCGGCCACCGTGGCGGCCGGGTCGTAGCCTTCGATCTTGCGGGCGTGAACCTCTTCGGCCGTGAGACCAAAGAGGAAGAAATTATCGGCCCCGACCTCTTCACGGATCTCAATATTGGCGCCATCAAGCGTACCGATGGTGAGCGCGCCGTTGAGCGCGAACTTCATATTGCCCGTGCCGCTGGCCTCAGTACCCGCGGTTGAAATCTGTTCGGACAGATCGCTCGCGGGGAAAATCTTCTCGGCCAAGGACACGCGATAGTCTTCGAGAAAAACCACGCGTAAAAGGCCGCGCGAATCGGGGTCACCGTTCACGACGGAGGCGATCGCGTTGATCATCTTAATGATCAATTTCGCGGTGTGATAACCCGGAGCGGCTTTCCCGCCGAACACAAACGTACGGGGCGTCATCCCGGCACTGCGGCCGGCTTTGATCTCGGCATACAAATGCGCAATATGCAAGGCATTGAGCGCTTGGCGCTTGTATTCGTGAATCCGCTTGATCTGCACGTCGAACATTGAATGCGCATCGCACTCGATATCCATCGTGAAGCGGATGTGGTCGGCGAGGCGTTCTTTATTCCGAAGCTTGATGGCGCGCCAGCGTTCGCCGAACGCCGCATCGTCCGCGAAACGTTCCAGACCCTGGAGCTCAGAGAGATTGCGCACCCACCCCGAACCGATTTTTTCGGTGATCAATTCGGAGAGGAGCGGGTTCGACTTATACAACCATCGACGCGGTGTCACGCCGTTGGTTTTATTGTGGAACTTCTCAGGCGTCATGTCCGCAAAGTCACGCATCACGCGAGATTTTAAGAGCTCGGTGTGCAAGGCCGCCACGCCGTTGACGGCATGCGAACCCACGACGGCGAGATAGGCCATGCGGACCGAGCGGCTCGCGCCCTCCTCGATCAACGACATGCGGCTCAGGCGCTCGGTATCGCCGGGGTACTTCCACGAGACCAGCTTGAGAAAGCGGTAGTTGATTTCAAAAATGATTTGCAGATGGCGCGGCAACAACTTGCCGAGCAAATCGACACCCCACTTTTCCAACGCTTCGGGGAGCAAGGTGTGGTTCGTGTACGCGAACACGCGCGTGGTGATATCCCAGGCATGTTCCCACGACATCCCCTCTTCGTCCACCAACAGACGCATCAGTTCGGGGATCGAAATCGCCGGGTGAGTATCGTTCAATTGAATGGCGGCCTTTTCGGCAAGCTCGCTGCAATCGGTGTGGTACTTCTTGTGACGACGGAGAATGTCGCGCAAAGTGGCGGCACACAGGAAGTACTGCTGCTTTAGGCGCAGTTCCTTGCCGTTCATTGAATTGTCGTTGGGGTAAAGCACCTTGGAAATACTCTCGGCCAAGGCAATGTCCTTGCTGGCCTCGACGTAGTCACCGCTGTTGAAATAGTGCAATCCAAATTCATCTGAAGACTTAGCCGACCACAAACGCAGGGTGTTCACCGTTTCACAACCATAGCCGGGAATCGGGGTGTCATACGGGGCGGCCAGCACGGTTTCGGTATCGACCCAATCATACACGGTCACGCCTTGGGCGTTCTTGCGGGCCACAACCCGCCCCTTGAAGTGCACCGGAACGGTGTATTCGGGGCGCGAAATTTCCCACGGGTTTTGCAAACGCAACCAATTATCCGGGTGCTCGTGTTGGTAGCCGTCGCGGATCTTTTGGTGGAACATGCCGTAGTCGTAACGGATGCCGTAGCCATAGGCCGGCAGTTCCAACGTGGCCATCGAATCGAGGAAGCAGGCCGCCAAGCGGCCCAAACCGCCGTTTCCAAGGCCGGCCTCAAGTTCTTGCTCGCGCAGATCCTCGAGGCTCAGACCCAGGTCGTACATCGCGTCTTTGGCATCGTTGTCGATCCCGAGATTGATCAAGGCGTTGCCGAGCGAACGGCCCATCAAAAACTCCATCGACAGGTAGTATACCCGCCGTGAATCTTGCCGGTAGTACGCCTGTTGCGTCCGAATCCAACGGTCGATCAGTTGATCACGGGCCGCATACGACAGGGCGAGGTACTTATCGTAAGGAGTCGCGGAGTATTTGTCTTTGCCCAGTGACAACTGCAGGTGACGGAAAAACGCCTCTTGAAGGTCGTGGCGGTGTTGGCCATGAACCTTTTCTTCAGCGGCGATGGCTTTGGCGGAAGGGGTTTTGGGGGGCGTTCCCGTCGCGTCAGGCTTAGAGGTCTTGGACGATGTGGGCTTAGCGGAGGCAGGCATGGGGTACTCCGAGGTGGCTTAAAGCCATGAAGGACGAGAATTGCAGCGCGGGCGGGCTGAGTCAAGCATAGCAAATGCGCGAAATTCAGCGTTTTTCTTTTGGTTTTCTTTTAAT
>JBIIWL010000128.1:0-5776 GCA_044338885.1 Fibrobacteria bacterium | reverse complement strand
CTGCATGAGCTCGGTGGCTTCGGTATCGGCCGTACCAGTCATACCGGCAAGCTTTTTATAGAGGCGGAACAGGTTTTGGAATGTGATCGTGGCGAGCGTTTGGTTCTCGCGCAAAATCGGCACGCCCTCTTTGGCTTCGATGGCCTGATGCAAGCCTTCCGAATACCGACGGCCTTCCATCAGGCGCCCCGTAAATTCATCAACGATGATGATTTGGCGGTCGCGCACGACGTAATCGACATCTTTCTTAAACAGCGCATGCGCTTTGAGCGCCTGCTGCACGTGGTGGACCCATTCCACGTTGAGGTCGCCGTAGAGATTCTCCAAACCCAGCTGCTCTTCGCACACGTTGACGCCTTCTTCTGAGAGCGAAACGTGCTTGTCTTTTTCTTCCAAGGTGAAGTGCGTGTCGCGCTTAAGGTGGCGCACCACTTCGTTCGCTTTGGCGTACTTCTCGGTCGACTGATCGGCCGGGCCCGAGATGATCAGAGGCGTACGCGCCTCGTCGATCAGAATGGAGTCCACTTCGTCGACGATGGCGTAGTTTAATTCGCGCTGCACGCAATCGACGATGTCATGCGCCATGTTATCGCGCAGGTAATCGAACCCGAATTCATTGTTGGTGCCATACGTCACATCGGCGGCGTAGTTCTCTTTGCGCTGCGCCTCATTCAAACCGTGAACGATCACACCGACCGACAAGCCGAGGAAGCGATAGAGCTTGCTCATGGTTTCGGCGTCGCGCTTGGCGAGATAATCGTTCACCGTCACCACATGCACACCCTTGCCTTCTAGGGCGTTGAGGTACACGGGCAGCGTGCCCACAACCGTTTTACCTTCGCCCGTCTTCATTTCGGCGATCTTGCCCTCGTGCAAAACCATACCACCAATCAACTGCACGTCGAACGGACGGTAGCGGAACGGGAACCGGCTTTCGGGATTCAGCCGGCGGATCTCGGCATAAAAAGAGGCGGAGAATAAAATTTGGTGGTGTGGCTCACCGTCGGCCAAACGTTGTTGGGCGTCGTCGAAGGCCGTGCGGGCTTCGGCCTCTAACGCCGACGGGTTAAACCCGAAGGCGGGGTTAAAGATATTGAGCATACCCAGGCGGCGATCGGCTGCTTCGCGGCACACCGCAAACGCTTCCGCGAGGATATCGTCCAGCGTGGAGCCGGCGGCCAGCTTCTCCCGGAATTCGGTGCTTTTCGCTACCAACTGCCGGTCGTCCAAACCTTCCACCTGCGGCGCCAAGGCATTGATCACATCCACTACAGGCAAAAGGCGCTTGACCTCCCGCTCGTGGGTGGTGCCGAATAATTTGGTGAGGAGGCTGTTCAAAATCATGTGACCATCACTTCTCGGAAAGGCTCAATCATAAGCCGGAGGAACGGAAAACCTGAATACATCGCGCGGGCGCGGGTAGTCGCGGCCAGGGAAATGGCGAGGAAGCCCCAAAAGGCCCCGCGCAAGGAACCTTAAGGTATTAAATCCCGCTATCCGGGTTAACTTTGAGGTCATTCACACCAGAAACAGCATGAATAAACCCACTTTACCCCCCAACCCGTTGCGAAACGACACAGCACCGGGTTCAACTCAACCCGCGCCGGAACGAATCACCTCACCCGGCAGGCTCTTCCGGCGCACCCTCCACCTCATCCGCCTGATTGTGGTGTTCTTTGTGGTGTCCACGGTGGCGGTGACCCTGTTGTACCGGTTCGTACCGCCCCCCGCCACGCCGCTGATGCTCTTACGCCTGTGGGATCAGTTTCAGGCCGATGAGCCGCTCACCCTTAAAAAAGACTGGACGCCACTGGCGGAGATGTCACCGTGGATGCCTGCGGCCGTCATTACCGCGGAAGATCAACGGTTTTTTGAACATCACGGTTTTGACTTTACGGCCATTGAAAAGGCGCGGGCCCACAATGAGCGCGCCTTGGAACGCCAGCGCGAGGGTGGCCGAAGCGCGCGGCTCCGCGGGGCCAGTACGATTTCGCAGCAGACCGCCAAGAACGTGTTTTTGTGGCCGGCGCGTTCGTGGACGCGCAAAGGGTTAGAGGTCTGGTTTACGTTCCTCATTGAAACCTTGTGGTCGAAAGAACGGATCCTTGAGGTGTACCTCAATGTGGCGGAAACGGGGAACGGGTTGTACGGCGCACCGATCGCAGCCCAGCATTATTTTGGTCGCGATGTAAAAAGGTTGACGCGCACCCAGGCCGCTCGCATCGCCGCCATTTTACCGAAGCCGCGTTCGTGGTCGGCAGCCTACCCGCCGCGGCGCGTGTTGCGCAAACAAGCCCGACTGATTCGGCAAATGCCCGGGTTCTACCGGCGATACGACGAGTAACACCACAAGCGGCTTAGGGGATTGGAGAGGAAGAAGGGTGGATTCTGAGCATGTTGTCACGGCCCCTATCGCCCGTCTTAAAACAAAAAAGCCTCCCCTTGCAGGGAGGCTTTTTTGTTGATGAACCACAAGCTCCGGTGACCTCCGCCCGCCGGGAGAGGTGGCGGACGGAGGCTCGGATCAGGACTGATTACCGGGTGTACGGAACCTTGCGGTCGTATGCCTGGATCGTCTGGCCTTGTTTGTTCAGCACTGTGAGGCGAGCCACGTAGAGGCCGGAGTTGGCGGCGACGCCACCCTTTACCGTACCGTTCCACACGAGCTGCGTTGCACCCGGTGCGAAGGCACCAGACCAGACCGCACGGCCAGACATGTCGACGAGCGTCATGACGGCTTTGCCTTCGGCAGCGTTGTTCATCTGGAAGCTCAGACCTTGGCCGGCGCTCTTGACTGCGAAGCCTTGAGCGAGCACGTTGGCCGCATTGTGCGAACCGATGGAGGTCGGCGCTGAGAACGAGACGAGCGTTTGCGCGGCACGTTGGTTTTGGAACTCAAGCTTCACCCAGTCGAGCGAGCGAGCACGGTTGTGCAAGCGCGGTTCGTCGAGCAAGCCGTTCCAGTAGCGCGTGTAGGTGCCCGAGGGCGCCGCACCGGACTGCACACCGATGTGAACGTTCACACCTTCGTTACGGCCCGTGGTTTCGCTGTTGGTGATTTCGCATTGGTTGACCAAAACGCCGTTGTAGTAGAGGCGCTGTGTGACCGCTGCACCGACTGCGCCGCCCGTGTAGGTACCCACGAGGTGGTTCCAGGCGTTCACCGAGGACGAAGCGAGAACTGCCGTCGAGCCGGCGAATGAGCCGTCAGCCTGACATTGGTTCCATGCACCGTTACCGCGGATGGTGATTTCCCAATAGCGGGTGGTTTCGTCGGGACCGTAGGTGGCGAGCACGTATTGGTTGTCACCCTTGTCGATGATCTTATGACCGGTGTTGGTGGTCGTCGCGATCGCGGTCGGGTTGATCCAAGACGACAACGTGTAGCTGTCGGCCTGTGAGAAGTTCAAACGGCCAGAGGCAGAACCTGCGACCTGGAAGAACTGGCTCGCACCGTCGAATGAACGAGCCTTGCCGATGATACCGACGGCGCTGCCCGGACCGCTGGTCGCGGTGGCACCAAAGCCGTTGGCGGTTGCGTCGTTTTCGTTACCCGTTGTGGCGCTCATGTGGTACACAGCCTGGAAGCCAGTGGCCGTATCGAACACAGTCGGACCGCTGGAGAGGTTCGGCGCGGTGGCGTTACCCCAGTGCATGCGAAGCGAGCTGATGGCGTTACCCTTCACGCTGTCGACGAGCACCCACACTTCGGCCTTCTTGGCGACCGCATCCCAACGCTCGATCTGGTGTGACAAGCGCGTGGTGTTGTTCAGCTTGGTGAAGCGGATGTCGGCACCCGTGCTGGTCGCCTGGGCGAAGCCGGTGTTGAAGTTGGCCGAGTCGAGGCGAACGAGAACCGGGAAGTTGGTCACGGTCGCGGCAACGGCAGCGCCATTACCCTGAGTGTTCAGGTAGACCACTTGCTTGTTCGGCCAGGCCGCGCCAGCGTAGTCTTCTACGCCGATGGCGATCACGCTGAAGCGAATCACCTTCGACACCGTATCGGTGGCATTGAACGCTTTGACCGTGTAGTTGGCGGCGGCGGCGATGGCCGTCGGCGTACCGGAAATCGCACCAGTCGCTTCGTTCAAGGTGATGCCAGCCGGAAGAGCCGGAGTCACGCTAAAGCCAGTCGGCGCACGGCCGGTGGCCGACCATGAGGCGGCATTGGCGTTCATGGCGATACCCACGATGTACTGAGCGGTGTCCTGCGCGTAGGCAAGGCCAGCCAAGGGACCAGGCAAGACGGCGACGATGAGGCCGCGCGTGACGTTACCCAGCGAGCTGTAAACGGTCAGCGTACGGTTCGCATTGGCGAAAACCGCGGTCGGCGTACCGGAAATCAGACCGGTGGCCGGGTTGAGCGTAATGCCTGCGGGCATGGTTGCCGTGGTGCTGGTGATCTTAACGCTGTCAGCGGGGCCACCGTCAAACTGCAAGGGCTTGTTGACCGGCACGTTAACCGTGAAGAACAAGGTGTCGCGCGGCGTGTTGCCGGTGCCCACGTTGTTGTAACGGACGTTGGTGATGGCGGTGGGGGTGACCGTCTGAGTCTGGGTTGAACCCAGAGCCACAACGGAACCTGCGGGATTCTGAGTCGCGTATTCAAGGCGCATCCAGGTGGAGTCGCGCAGAACCTTGGAGATGCGGATTTCATCCAGCGAACCGACATGGAAGCGCTGAAGCGTGCCGGTCGGGTTGGTGGAACCGGTGCCTTCGTTGGACAGCACGCCGATGTGCACGTCACGAGCTTCTTGACGGCCAGTGGTCGAGGTGTTGTTCCAGGTCGTCAACTTTTGGAAGGCGCCTTGGAAATACACGCGGGCGGTATCCAAAGAGTCAGCGCCGTTCCAGCTGCCGGACACGTAGCGCCATTGACCCACGTGGTCGTTCGCCTTCACACCGGCATAGACAACCGGAGTCGTGATCGCAGCGGTGGTGGCCTGACGCCACTGGTTGTTGCCGGCCTTGGTGGCGATTTCATAGTTGCGTTCGGCAGCAGTTGCACCAAACACGGCGAGCGCGTACTGGTGGTCACCCTTGGTCACGATGGCGTGGCCGGTGTTGGTGCCCGTGGTCGAAATGGTGTCATTGCGGACCCAAGCCGACAGCGAGTACTTGCCATTCAAGGGCAGGTTCAGGGCAGTCGGTGCGGAACCGATGGCGCGCAGGTACTGCGTGCCGCTGAAGCGACGTGCAGCACCGATGGCACCAGCAGCGACAACCGTGGGGGTCGAGTCGACCGGGGGCGTCGCCACAAAGCCATGCGCCGTGACGCTGGTTTCGGTGGTGGTGCCGTTCAAGTGCCAAACAGCCACATAGCCGTTGGTGGTATCAAACACGGCAGCGCCGTTGGAAGCGCTGGACACGCCAGCACGGCCCCAGTAAATGCGCAAGGACGCGATGCTGTCGTTACCCTTGACGGTATCGGCAAGCACCCAGATGGAGGCGCGCTTGGCGGCTGCATCCCAATGCTCGATTTCGAACGGGCGCTCTACGCCGGCTGCGTTCGAGAAACGGATGTCGGCACCACCGGCCAATGCGCCGGTAAACACGTCAGCCGCGTTCGTTGAGTCGAGGCGCACCAAGACCGGGAAGTTGACGGTATTCACCGCCACACCGGCACCGGAGGCCTTGGTATTCACCGTGATATTCTTGAACTTGGTCCAGGTCGCCAAGCTTTGAGCTGAGGCAGATGCCATCGCTCCCAGCATGAGACCTACCAAGAGGTTTCGTTTTAACATGTTCCGCTCCGTTCGCTGTGTTTGATCTACCA
>JBIIWL010000127.1:0-5803 GCA_044338885.1 Fibrobacteria bacterium | reverse complement strand
CACCTGAAGCACGCGGCATTCCCGTTGTGCTCGATCCGGTGCTCGGCTCAACCTCCGGCTCCCCTTTGCTCGCCGCCGAAGCGTTGGAGGTTTTCAAACAAGCGCTTCTCCCCCGCTGCCGCGTGGTCACCCCGAACCTTCCCGAGTTCGAGGCCCTGTTTGGGCCCTTTGAGTCCGACAGCGATCCTGTACCGCATTTGCGGGCGCTCGAGCACCTTCCGTTTGGGCTATTCGTAAAAGGCGGACATGCGCAAAGTGAGGGGGGGATTCGCCGTCCATCGGGTGGTCGGCGCGGGGCCTTAGGGCGGGGTGATTGCCCCGACTGGTTGTGGGACAAAGGGCGACTGCACACCTTTCCGGGGCCGCGCTTTCCGGTGGGCAATATTCACGGCACGGGGTGCACCCTCGCTGCATCGGTGGCGGCTAACTTGGCCTTGGGCAAAAGCCTCCCGGCTGCTTGCAAGGCCGCCAAAGCTTTTGTGGCGCACGGTATCGCCACCGCTCCGGCACTCGGCCATGGCAGTGGTCCGTTGAATTTCATGGGGTAAAATCTCACCCGTGGCCTTATCTTCCCGAAAACAATCGGGAGGTTCTGCATGATGAATCCGCACCTGCGGATCCGCTTGGCGGCAGTGGTGTGCTCGGGACTGTTAAGCGTCGCGGCGGTCGCCGATGCCAAAAACATCCTGATCTTTCACAAGCAAAACGGCTACATCCACACGGCAACACCGACAGTGGTGACGACGCTGAAAAACAACTGGACGGCCAACGGGCTCACGGTTGAATCGACGGTGGATTCGCTGGCGTTTACGGCCCAGAATCTCGCGCGTTTTGACGCGGTGGTGTTCCTCAATACCAATTACCGCAACGGGGCTTTGCTCGCGCGGGCGCAAGAGTCCGCCTTTGAAAATTATCTGCGTGCCGGTGGGGCCTACGTGGGCCTGCACAGTGCGATCCCCCTGAACGGGACATGGGAAGAAACCGTGTGGCCCTGGTATGCAACCATGTACGGGGCTCGATTCCGCTCTCACGCGCCCTACCGTACCGGTACCCTCATCGTTGAAGACCGCACTCACTATTCCACCCGCCACGCGCCCGCCAGCATTCTGCTGCCCGACGAGTGGTATGCCTTGCAAGTCAACCCACGCACGGTGTCGGGTGTGCATGTGTTAGCCACGGTCGACGAAACGGGGTTTCAAGCCGATAGTTACATGGGCGGCGATCACCCCGTGGTCTGGTCACGCGCCTTCGAGGGCGGGCGCACCTGGGTTACCGTGGTCGGGCACGACATGGGCGCCTTCGCCAACGAGTCGTTTCTCAATTTGGTGCGCGGAGGCGTGGAATGGGCTGCAGGGCTCGATTCGTCGAGCACCTCAATCGTGCCTTCTCGTCGCGTCTCGCGCGACAGGTCGAACGTGACGGTGTTGTCGTACCTCGGAAAGAATGGCCAACGTCGTGAGGTCCATATCAATGGACGGTCCGTGACCGCGCGGCCCTCACAACCCTAATGAGCCGACGAGGGCAACAAAAAAGGCCATTCCCTGCGGAATGGCCTTTTTTGTTTGATGGTCGGGATGGCGGGATTCGAACCCACGACCCCTTGCTCCCGAAGCAAGTGCTCTACCAGACTGAGCCACATCCCGACGTTTCAAACGAACCTTCCGACTTCAACCATAGGCCGCGTCGGGAGGAAGGCGAATATAATTCCTGCGGCTCAAATCGGAAACGGTCACGGCCCTAAACCGTGAAATTTTAGCCACAGACCGGCCTTGATTCTCTAAAAACCCAAGGGCCGAAAACAACAAAGGCGGGGTCTCCCCCGCCTTTGTACGCCCAGTGGTCTTAAAACACACCACCGGAATTTTAGGACGGACCCGAATTAGGTCTCGTCGTGGTGGTAACCGGCTTCGCCGTGATCAGCCATATCGAGACCGATCTGTTCCTCATCCGTTGCGGGACGCAGGCCAATCAGTGCTTTCACGAGGTAGGCCAGAATCGTGGTAGCGACCACTGACAAGACGATGGTGAAGATAATGGCTTTGATCTGTTCGATCCAAAGCGTGTTACCCACCACATCGGCAAGGTTGATGTTCAGGTTGCCGTTGACCGAAGAGGTCGCCAGGAAACCGGTGAGCAAGGCGCCCAAGGTACCACCCACACCATGAATGCCGAAGGTATCCAGCGCATCGTCATACTTCAGCCACTTCTTGAGGTAAGCAACCGCGAAGTAGGGGACGATACCGGCGAGAATACCGATGATCACGGCGCCGTTGGCCGTCACGAAGCCGGCTGCGGGAGTGATCACAACAAGGCCACCCACGATACCGGAGCAGAAGCCCAGCACCGAAGGCTTACCACGGGTGATCCATTCGATCAAGGCCCACACAAAACCGGCGATGGCGGCGGCGAGTGTCGTGGTCATGAAGGCGTTGGAGGCCACACCATCAGCGGCTACGGCGGAGCCGGCGTTGAAGCCGTACCAACCCACCCACAGCATACCAGTACCGACCATCGTCAGCACCATGCTATGCGGGGCAAAGTTTTTGGTGCCAAAGCCGACGCGCTTGCCCAAGATGATGCAAAGCACCAAGGCGGACCAGCCCGAAGACATGTGCACAACCGTACCACCGTCAAAGTCGTTGGCCTTGATCGCGGCATTCGCATTCCAAACACCGTTCATGAAACCATCCACGCCCCAAACCATGTGAGCGAGCGGGAAGTAGACGACGAGCATCCAGCCCAAAAGGAACAGCATCAAGGCGCTGAACTTCATGCGCTCAGCGATCGCACCCACGATCAGCGCGGGGGTAATGATGGCGAACATCAATTGGAACATGGAGAACACGTTTTCAGACACCCAGTAGGCGTAATTCGTGTTCGGAGCGCTCGTCACGCCGCCGAGGAAGGCTTTAGTCAAGCCGCCCAGGAACGGTGAACCCGGCTCAAAGGCAAAGCTATAACCCACAGCCCACCAGAGCAGAGTGACCATACCGGAGAGACCCAAGCACTGGGCCAAAACCGAAAGGACATTCTTGGAACGCACCAGGCCGCCGTAGAACAGCGCCAAGCCGGGGAGGGTCATGAACAGCACCAGAGCGGCGCAAACCATGATGAAGGCGTTATGGCCGGGGCCCGGAACGCCGACGAGGCCCGTGGCCCCCGTGTTGTTGATATAGGCCTCAAGGTCAGCCACGCGGGCCGTTAGCGCAGAATCGGGAGCCGGTGCCGCTGCAACGACAGGTTCGGCGACGACTGCGGCAGAATCTTGTGCAAAACCGAATTGGGCCGAAGCGACCAACCCGAATGCTAAGACGGCCCACCGCAGTGAACTTGCCATTTTTGTTTTATTGAAGAAGGTCATTCGGTCAGCTCCTTTTTACGTGTTTAAAGGGGAAACCCCAAGTACTCAAGCACACCTTTAAGCACTCATCATGCCAACCGAAAAACAACCAAAAAGCGCGGTTTCTTGCAAATGGTTGTGACAAGACTGAGAATTCGTGTTTTTTGGCACGCACAAATTGATATTTTTTGTCACTTACAATTATTGTCAAGCAATTCTTGACAATAATTGCGCAAAAATAAGGCGAGCTATCACAAAAAAAAGGGGGAGGTTACCCCCCCCTTCTCCCCTCTCCGATCCACGGGCGAACGGATTTTCCTTTAGAACGCCAAATACCGTCGGGCCTTCTCGTCATCGAGCCCAGAAATCCCGCCTGAAGCCACCACGGAGCCGCGATCGAGGATCACATAATCGTCCGCCAAGCTCTTCGCAAACTCCAAAAATTGCTCCACAAGAAGGATGGCAAGGTCGCCTTGGGCCTTAAGACCCTCAAGAACTCGTCCAATATCCTCGACAATCGACGGCTGAATACCTTCGGTTGGCTCGTCGAGCAGGAGTACCTTGGGCTTCCCGAGTAACGCGCGCGCGATCGCGAGCTGCTGCTGCTGACCGCCACTCAAGTTGCCGCCCATCCGCTTTTCCATTTTCGCTAAAAAGGGGAAGAGGTCATACACCTCTTCTTTAGGGATTTTTTTGGGGCGAGGCCCCGGACGAGCTTCAAGTCCCATCGCGAGGTTTTCTTCGACCGTGAGCTTCGGGAAGATTTCACGCCCCTGGGGCACATAGGCAATGCCGGCACGGGCGCGCATTTCAGGGGCCAGGGCCGTGAGGTTCGCGCCTTCGAGCGAAACGGTGCCGGAGCGAGCCGGTAACAGTCCGATCACGGATTTTAAAAGCGTGGTCTTCCCCACCCCGTTGCGTCCCATCAAGGCGGTGAGCTTGCCCGGGCCGACCTTCAGGTCGACGTCTCGTAGCACGCGGCTCTCGCCGTAGTAAACGTTGATTGCATTCATCTCAAGCATGTGTAGCCCCGTTCGGCGGTTGGGCGGCCGCCTCGCGGTCGGCCTCTTTTTTCTTTTCCCGGGCGCGTCCCAAATACTGCTCAATGACGGCGGGGTCATTCTGAACTTTTTCCATCGTGCCCTCTGTCAGCACGCGACCTTCACAAAGCACTGTGACCAAAGAATCGAGCTGACGCACGAATTCCATATCGTGCTCAATGACGATCACCGAACGCTCCTTGGAAAGCGATTTCAGCAATTCACCGGTCTTGTGCGTTTCTTCATCCGTCATACCCGCAGCCGGCTCATCGATCAGCATAAGCTCTGGCTCCATGACAAGCAGCATGCCGATTTCAAGCCATTGCTTCTGGCCATGCGAAAGCAAGCCCGCTGAGCGTTCGAGCTCCGAGGAAAGCCCGACTATTTCGGAGATTGCGACAAGCTTGTCGCGCTCGGAGGACGCCAAAGAGCCAAACAAAGACCTGAATATGCCACGGTCTGCTTTACGCGCCAACAAGAGGTTTTCAAAAACCGAAAGGCTCCCAAAAACCGACGGCGTCTGGAACTTGCGCCCCACACCGAGGTCTACGATGCCTTTTTCGTCATGTTGGAGTAGATCTTGGTCACGCAGCATGGCCTTGCCGGTATCCGGCTTGGTTTTACCACAGAGCACATCCATGAAGGTGGTTTTGCCCGCGCCATTGGGGCCGATCACCACACGCAACTCACGCTCGTTTAACCCGAAGTACGAAACATCGAGCGCCTTAAACCCATCGAAAGATACCGAAAGGTCTTCAACGTATAGCAGCCTCTCGCTCACGGGGTCACCTCTTTCTTGGCCATTTTGCGCCGGATGAAACTCACCAGGTCGCTGTAAGCGCCAATGATGCCACGCGGCATGAACAACACGACGACGATAAACAATCCGCCTAGAACATACAGCCACGCGCCGGGGAGCAGCCCCGTCATCACGCTATACAGCAGACTCACTCCAATCGCGCCGATAATCGGCCCCATGAGAGTGGCGCGGCCCCCTACGGCGACCCAAACAACCATCTCCAGCGAGCTTCTCACATCCATACGGCCCGGGGTGATGATCCCAGTTTGGGGTACGTACAGCATGCCACCGATGCCCGCCAATAAGGCGGCCGCCGCAAAGATGAAAATCTTGTACTGTGCGACCGAGATCCCCGTAAAGCGGACGCGGGTCTCGCTATCACGTATGGCCACCAAGATTTTACCGAATTTGGAGCGCATCGCAAGCCGGCATCCGAAGTAAACCGCCACGAGAACAACAGCGGTGATGAAGTAAAGTGCACGTTTGGTCGATATTTCAGCGAGCGGAAAACCAAGCAGCGTTTTGAAATCGGTGAGACCATTGGTGCCACCCAATCTCGTTTCGTTCCGCAAAAAGATGAGCCACACCGCCAAGGCAAGGGCTTGCGAAATGATTGAGAAGTAG
>JBIIWL010000125.1:0-5829 GCA_044338885.1 Fibrobacteria bacterium | reverse complement strand
TTTAAATGATTTTTGAGCGCGGCGGGCGTGTACCCGGTGAGCCAACAGATGATCTGGTCGACCTCATCTTTGGTACGCCCCTTGCGTTCCGCCTTGGTGACGTAGTGCGGGTAAACGCTTGAAAAGGCGGTGGTGAAGATGCGGTGGGTCATAGCGTTCCCCAATGGTTCATGCGACGGTGATGACGACCTTGCCGACGTGGTCGCCTTTGCCGAACCGTTCCAACGCGCGCGGAATTTCTTCCAGTTTGTACGGGCCGTCGATCAAGTATTTCAAGCCGACAGATTCGAATCGGGTGTTAATGATCTCGATGCCTTTATTCGGTTTTAACGCTAAGACCGTCAGGCTTTTACTCTTCATCCCGCAGACTTTCATAACGAGTCCAACAAACAGAATCTGAAGAAGTCGTGGAAGGCTCCCGCCAACGGTCACGTATCGGCCGCCGGGGTTCAGAGCCTTGAGAATCCGAAAGGGAGACCGATTCGATTTGGCGTCCAGAATGAGATCGTATCGTTGACCGGCCGAGGTGTAATCCACCTTCCGATAATCCAGCGTATGATCGAATCCCAGCAAGGAGAGCGCATCCAGTTTGAAATGGCTGTCGACGCCCGTGACCTCGCATCCATACTCCTGTGCGATTTGAACGGCAAACATTCCTACGCCGCCCCCGGCGCCGTTGATGAGCACGCGCTCCCCTTGGCGGATGTGTCCGACTTCGACGAGGCCTTGTAATGCAAGCATGGCGGCGTGCGGCGTCGCTGCGGCTTGTTCAAAGGTCATTCGGTTCGGCATGAGGGCCAGCGCGGATTCAGCGACGCAGACGTATTGCGCGAAGGCGCCAAACGTTCCGTCGGAAAGGTCACCATACACTCTATCACCAATTTTAAAGCGGTTGGCACCCGATCCCGTTGACTCCACGACCCCCGCCACTTCTGTGCCGGGGATGGTGATTTTGGGTTTCCTGATGCCATACAACAGTCGATAGATATACGGCTTGCCGCGCACCATTGACCAGTCCCAGTCATTGATGCTCGTGGCGTGAACCTTAACCAGCACCTCGCCGTTTTTCGGTTGTGGAGTCAGTACGTCTTTAATCGTCAGTTGGTCTGGGGAGCCGTACTGTGAAAGCATGACCGCTTGCATATCAACCTTATTGAGGTGAAGGGGAAAGAACCTTTCGTCCCACATACTGCACCACCGCCGAGTGGCCATAGTGAAATGTACCCTCCATCACATCCCGCTCAATTTCTCGCAAAAAGACCATCTCCAACCCGGCAAATTCCTCTAAAATTTTCGGGGCTGACATGAGCATGTCTTTGTCTTTAGGCCCGCCGGTGCCAAAGGCCAGCTGCGCGGGCGTGTAGGCCTCCAAAACAAGCAGGCCGCCCGGTTTGAGGGCGCGCACTACCTTGGGGTACAACACACGGCGAATGGGGGAGGGAAGGTGGGCAAAAATCGAGATCACAGACCCGAAGGCTTCAGGCTCAGGGTCAAATGCACCCAGGTCGGCCACCAGCGTGCGGATGGCCACATGCTTGTCGTTCGCCAAGGCTTCGGCCTTGGCAAGCCCGACGGCCGACGCATCCACCCCCAAAACATCCAAGCCCAAACCCGCGAGGTACACCGCGTTGCGCCCTTCGCCCTCGGCGAGCGACAATACCGGGCCATGCAGCGTGTGTGCCTGCTCGGCCAAAAAATCATTCGGTTGTGTGCCGTACACATACTCAGGCACGGCATAGCGTTCATTCCACATGGGGCCTCCGGCAGATCAACTCTCGGAGGAAGATATTTAATCGCCGGTCAATTCCCGCGCGCCCCCACGAACACCTTACGCAGTATCTCGCGGCCGTTGGTATTGACCTTCACAAAATAAAGCCCCGCGCGGTTCGCCGTGGTGAACTTGTAGTCTGCCGCACCTGACCCTTGCCGACGGGCGACGAGGCGGCCTGAGGCTTCGTGCACGCTCACGGTATGCCGGCCTGCACCCATAACCTGCACCGTTACCCCGTTACGGCCTGCTCCAAACGCAATGACAGGCTGATCAAACGACTCCGCCCCCGCGCGCGATTGTGATTTGATGGACGTCGTCCCGAGGTCGAAAAAGTTGCTGTCTACAATCACTTTCCAAAACGCTTCAGCGGTCGCGGTACCACCGGCGTTGGTGGCGTGAATACCATCCGTCGTGTATTGCGTATAGTGGCCTTCCCAAACCGGGCGCAAATCAACCCACAGGCACTTGGGTAATTTGATCGTGTCGCACAACGCTTTCACCAGCGGGTTGAACAAATCTTGGTTGGCCTTGAGCGTGGCCCAGCTTGTGCCCTGGGGGTCGGGGTAGCGCATCCACAACACTTTCTTGGTGCCATTCACCGCCATGGTGTCGAAATACGCCTTCACCGTGGCGAAGGTGTTTGCGACCGTCGGGCACGTGGCCACGTTGCCGGGGCAGCTGCCCATCAAATCATTGCCACCGCCATCGCTGATCACGAAGGTGGGCTTAGGCACGGCGTTGCGATAGTAGCCGAGGATTTGGGCGATCAGTGCGCCCGACACCGCCACTTGGCGGAAGGATTCTGACGAACCGATCACGCTATCACGTCGGGCCAATCGATTCAGCTCGTCGCGAATGTTGGAGGCGGCGAAAAATGACTCACCATTGATCACCACATCTGTGGCGGTGACCTTGGTTTGTGCGTGGAGTGAGGTGGGCAGCAAGGCAAGCGCCGTCGTCATGATGCACGCAAAGGTGCGCACCGCAAACCGTAAGGCGGGAGTGTTCTGGGGGTTGTGGTTCATGGGGGCCTCGCGTGAGCGGTGGGGGTAGGTTGAACCGGGTTTTGTGACAAGACACAAACCCTATACCTCCACAATAGGCCCATAATGTGACGGGCACAAGCGCGGTTCACACCACAGGTGGGGACAAAATGTCTTTCCCCAATAAAACCAGGTATTTCGAGAAGGTTTCAAGACCCAATCGGTGAGTCGGAACCCCGAAATGAGCGGGACGAGTAGCTCCAGCGGGGCGTCAATAAAACCGCCACAAACGAGCCCAGCGCCAGCACCGCCGCCACAATCAAGAAGGCCGGCGCGTCCCCGAGTCGCTCGGTGTGAATCGCCTGCGCGGCACCCAAGCCGATCAAGTTGCCGCCGCCCACTAAAACCGCTGCGGCATAGTCATGGAACCGGCGCGCCTTATTGGCGCTCTGTGACCAGCGGGGGTCCGCATTGTAGCTGGGCATCACTTGGTGTGCGTCGCCGAGGCGTTCGAGTTCGGCGAGAAAGGTCCGCAAGTTGGTGATCGCGCGCTCGGCCTTAAAATTCAAAAACGCAAAACAAATTGCCGAAGCGGGGAACCCGAGCACCAGCCATTCGATGGGGGCCGTATGAGAGCCAGGGGCGGGGCGCAGGGCGACCAAGGTCGCGAGCAACCCCACGATCAAGGTCACATACAAGCCCATCGCGTGTTGACGTTGGGCCACACGGGCGTTGACCTCTTGGTAGCCCGCAATAAATCTGTAGTTGGCATCAACGGTTGAGAGGGCCATAGGGAGTCCGGTTTGTGAGGGCTCGCGTCGTCGCCTTAAGAAGCGATGTACGCGCGCGCTTTTAAAAACGTGAGCACCTGCGCAACGGTCGCCTCAAGTGTTTCTTCCGCCGTCTTGAGTGTGATCTCCGCGTGTTCGGGCGCTTCGTACGGTGACGAGATGCCCGTGAACGATGCGATCTCGCCCGCGCGCGCCTTCTTATACAGGCCCTTCACATCGCGCTGCTCGCACACCTCAATCGGTGTATCCACAAACACCTCGACGAAGTCTGCGCCAATGAGCTCGCGCGCTAAGGCGCGCTCCGCCTTAAAGGGTGAGATGAACGAGACCAAGGTGATCACGTTCGCGTCCCAGAACAACTTGGAGACATGCGCCACGCGGCGGATATTCTCTTGGCGGTCGGTATCGGAAAACCCGAGGTCGCCGTTCAAACCGTGGCGCACATTGTCGCCATCGAGCAAATAGGTCAATCGGCCCGCCGCGTTGAGCGCTTGCTCCACCGCACTGGCCACCGTCGACTTGCCGCTGCCCGACAACCCGGTGAACCACAACACAACCCCCCGCTGCCCGGCCACACGGGCGCGGTCTTCACGCGTCACCGCGGTCTTTTGCAGCACGACATTGGGGGAGTGAGGTGAGGTTGTCATGGTTGGGAAAGTAATTCTTCGCTAGCCGGTCATCGAGTGCCAAACCGGGCACCTCGATACAAGCGCGCAAGCGCGCTCACTCGGTGTCCGGTTTGGTGTATCGAGATGCCGGCACTTACTTCTGCCCAGCCAGGTTCGCTTCAACCGCTTTCACGATCGAGGCCGCGTCGCCGGTCGCAGCGCTCACCCACACGACCGGTACGCTCTGCAGGCGCGTGTTCAAACGCTCCACGTCGAACGCATCGAGGTCGTCTAAGCGCGTCACCGTGGTGAGGCCAGAGGTCGCCACGTGGAAGAGCGTCTCGGCCAACGAGTCGAGCACATAGTTCGACTTGAGCGGGCCAAACACCGCAACCTTGGCGCGCAGCAGCTGCGCGGCTGCATCGGCGGCGTCACCGGTGCCCGTGAGGAACACCACCGTACCCGGAGTCTCAGGTGCGTTGGCCCACAGCGAGTCGAGTGCGCCGGCGCCTTGGCCCGAGCGGTTGTCTTCGTTCAAACCTTCGCGGATGATGCCGCCGCCGGCGATCTCAAAATCGTCGACGATCACAAAGCGGCCCGTGGCCTCAAGCGAGGCTGTGGGGTCGAACGCGAGAGGTTTGCGCAGTTGCAACACCACGTCGGCCACGTCGTGGCGTTCCACCAAATCGGTGGACCCTTCGCCGCCGCTCTCCGACGCGTCGATCTTGTAGTTGATGTGCTCCAGGCGCACCGGTACCTTGGCGGTGCCGAGCTTGAGCAAATAGTCTTTGCCCATGCGCAGGGCTGCGCGGCCCATCCAAAACACGTTGGCGCGAATGCGATCCGACACCTGCGGTGCGGGCTCGTCGGCCCGCGCCATGATCTCGCCGCGGCCCACGTAGAGCTGAGACGACAGCGTCACGCCCGTCGACCAACCGGCTTCCACCGCGCCGCGCGCCGTGGCGTTAAACACTTCGATGGTCTTCACGACGCTCGATTTGCCGGACGGGTGGAATACGACCTTGTCACCCACGCGCAGCGTGCCCGATTCGACGCGGCCTGCAGTGATGCGGCGGTCATCGCCGCCGGCGGTAAACTTGTACACGTCCTGCACCGGCAGGCGGAACGGCTGCGCGTCTTTGGAGGGCGCTTTTTCAAACGCGTCCATCGCCGTAAGCAAATCAGGGCCTTTGTACCACGGCATTTTATCCGAGGGTCCCACCATGCCTTCACCGGGGAAGGCTGCGAGCGGCACAAAGAAGCGCGGGGTCGCGCCGATGCGCGCGAGGAACGCTACGTATTCATCGCGGATGTCTTCAAACGCCTGGCGCGAGTAGTCGACGAGATCCATTTTGTTTACGGCGACCACGATTTGCTTGATACCCAGCATCGAGAGCAAGTAGCCGTGGCGCTTGCTGTTCTCTTGAATGCCTTCCTTGGCGTCGATCACGAGCACGGCGGCCTCAGCGCGCGCGGCACCGGTCACCATGTTCTTCAAAAACTCAATGTGGCCGGGCGCGTCAATGATCACATAGTCGCGTTTGTCCGACTTAAAGAACGTGCGCGCGGTGTCGATGGTGATACCTTGCGCTTGTTCGTCCTTCAATGCATCGAGCAAGAAGGCGTACTCGAACGGGCGTGAGTTGCGCGCGCAATATTCGCGGATGCTCTCAAGC
>JBIIWL010000124.1:0-5859 GCA_044338885.1 Fibrobacteria bacterium | reverse complement strand
CAAAACAAGCTTCTCGGAAATATCTACGTGAACAGCATGATGGCATCCGCGGTTTCCGAAGCGGCTATGCCCATCGCAGCGGCGCAAATCACGGAAATACTCATGAGCCGCCTCCGCTTGCCGCCCGGGACAGAACCCGATTTTAACGTGCGTACCCAAACTGAAATCGCGCAAGCCGCGACAGCCGTCTCGGGGGCATTGACCGTGCTGCTCTCCAGCATTGCGGGCATCTCGCTTCTGGTGGGTGGCATTGGCATCATGAACATCATGCTCGTCTCGGTCACCGAACGTACCCGTGAGATCGGCCTTCGTTTGGCTGTGGGCGCGCGCGGGCGCGATATTTTGATGCAATTCCTCGTTGAGGCCATGATGATCAGCCTGTTAGGGGGGGTGATTGGCGTGGGCCTCGGGGTCGGGGCGGCCGCACTGTTGGCAGGCCTGCAAGGTTGGGCCGTGAAAATTTCTGTGACCTCTGTAGTGGTGGCATTCGCATTCTCAGCGGCCACCGGTATCTTTTTTGGATGGTGGCCAGCTCGTAAAGCCGCACGCCTAAACCCAATCGATGCGTTAAGATATGAGTAGGGATCATGTCGGGCGTGTCCGTAAAGGGGTAAGGGGTAAGGGCTAATGACGAAGAGCGTAGGACGAAGTGCGAATGACAGTTTGAGAACAAACGGTAGGCGGAGGGGAAATGATCGGCATATCTGTACAGCAGTACAGCAGTAAACTCAGTCTGATTTGAACTGACGTGACGTTGCTGGACTGCTGTAGTGAACGACTCCCTCCTACCCCATCTACTTAGTATTGACCATAAGGAACTCGTTATGAAAATCAAGGCCCTTCTCATCGATGATGACAAAAAGCTTGCCGGCCTTTTGACTGAATACTTGCGTCGCTTTGAAATCATTTTGTCCCACGGAGCCACGGGTGACGAAGGGCTGCGCATGCTGCGCATCGACCCTCCCGATTGTGTCTTGCTTGATGTGATGCTCCCCGGTAAAGACGGATTCGAAGTGTGCCGAGAAATCCGAAAGACCTCCGATGTTCCCGTGCTCATGCTCACCGCTCGCGGCGAGGTTGCTGATCGCATCGTAGGGTTGGAAATTGGTGCCGACGACTACCTCCCGAAGCCGTTCGAGCCGCGCGAATTGGCGGCACGCATTCAAGCGGTATTGCGGCGTAAGCAGGCGCCCACGCGAGGCGAAATTTTGCACTGCGGCGATTTGGAAGTGGATATGGGCAAACGCACGGCCGTACGCAACGGCGAAGACCTGAGGCTTACGGCCCTTGAGTTTGATGCCTTGGCGGTGTTTGCACGCTTCCCCGGTGTCGTGCTGCATCGCGAACGATTGGTCGACTTACTTAAAGGCGGCGAGTGGGATCCTGTAAACCGATCGTTAGATGTGCTTGTGAGTCGCTTGCGTCAGAAACTCGGCGACGACCCACAGACACCGCGTTACTTGAAAACCGTGCGCGGGACGGGCTACCTCTTCCTGGGAGGACTCGATGACGAGCCCGGAGCATGAGCCTCAGGCCGCCAAGCCGCGTAAGCGGCGACGCGGCTCACTGTTCTTCAAATTAATGGCCGTCATGGCGGTCACAGTGGTATTAACACTGTGCTTGCTGGCCTTTTTCTTCCGCACGTGGTGGAACCCCGGGGTGCGGGAGTCGACGCGCATTAACCTACGTCAATACGCCGAGTTGCTCACAAAGGAAATCGGAACGCCTCCCGACCATGACAAGGCCACTCGCTTGTCGGACACTCTGAAGCTGGGGATCGCCATCCGTAACCCAAACGGGAGTTGGTGGTTTTCACCCCGTGTGCCTGAAACCGTTCGCACCCGAATTTTGGAGCGGGAACAAGGTTTAGCTCCCCCCTACCCCGGCAATAAACGCTTGGGCACGCGCCTACCCGAAGGGCCTTCACCGCACCCCCAACCCCCCGAATCCGCTTACGTGCATTGGCGTAAAGGACGCATGCTGGCGGTGATACCTGCGAGCAACGGCTACACCTTTGTGTATGGGTCTCGCCGCAAGCAACCGTGGGAAGGTTCTCCTCTCGAATGGCTGTTACTGTTCGGCGGTATGGCGGGCTTGTGGTTCTTGGCGTGGTTGTTTTTACGCCGCCAGTTGCAACCGGTGCGCGACCTCGCACGCGGCGTGCGGGCGGTGGAAACGGGTAATTTGGATGCTCGTATTTCGGAGACTGGGAGTAACGAACTGGCAGACCTCGCCGTCTCCTTCAACAACATGACCCGCAGTTTGAAAGAACGCTTAAGGGCCCGGGACCAACTCATGCTCGACGTGAGTCACGAACTGCGTTCACCGCTCACGCGCATGCGCGTGGCGCTGGAAATGGCGGAGCCGGGTGTAGCCGTGGATAGTTTACATGAAGAGGTCGACGCCCTTGGTAAAATGGTCTCGGAGATTCTTGAGACCGAACGACTCAACAGCAATGCCGGCAGTCTCAATCGCGTGCCCACAAGCTTGGGCGAACTGCTAGAAGAAAAAGTCGCCCGCTTCGAGGGGCAATTGCCCGGCGTGGTGTTACGGGAAGACCCCGTGCCCGAGGTGTCCCTCGATCCCGAACGCATGCGCTTGGTCTTCAGAAACCTCATCGAGAACGCACTGAAGCACGGCCGTGAATCCTTAAACCCGGTCGTCGTGACGTTGCGTCGTGAAGGAGATTTAGCCGTCATCGCGATCACCAACGGTGGCGCGACGGTACCTGAAGAAGAACAAAGACTGATCTTCGAGCCCTTCTACCGGACCGATCGCTCGCGCTCGGGAACTCCGGGGTACGGTTTAGGGCTGCCACTCTGTAAGCGGATTGTTGAAGCGCACGGTGGAACGATTTCTTTCAGGAGCCGCGCGGGCGAAGGCACGACGGTCACCTTGAAAATCCCGCTGTACTAACGACCAGCCGGTGAGTGCCCGCGGCCATGTAGGGTGCTGCAGAGTGTTTGGTAGAGTTCAAAAAAAGAGCCCAAGGCCCACAACGTGAGGCCCTGGGCTCTTTGAGTTTGACCACCTGTTTAGAAGACGACTAGCCACCGACGTCGGCGCGGTCTTGCTCTGTGCCAAAGAGCGAGGAGACGCCATAGTCGCGGTTCATGCGCGCGATGTGGTCCACCGAAATTTCTTTCGGGCAGGCCGCTTCACACTCATAACGATTCGAGCAATTGCCGAAGCCGAGTTCGTCCATCTTGGAGACCATGCGCACCACGCGGCGTTCGCGCTCGGGCTGGCCTTGGGGCAGGTGGCCGAGGTGGGAGACCTTGGCGGCCACAAACAGCATAGCCGACGCGTTCGGGCACGCGGCAACGCACGCGCCGCAGCCGATGCAGGCCGCCGCATCCATCGCAACGTCGGCGTCGCGCTTGGGAACCAGCAAACCGTTGGCGTCCGGGGCGCTACCGGTTTTAACCGAGATGAACCCGCCGGCGGCGATGATCTCATCGAAGGCGGCGCGGTCGACGGCCAAATCCTTAATGACGGGGAACGACTTGGCGCGCCAAGGTTCCACAGTGATGGTTTGGCCATCGGTAAATTTGCGCATGTAAAGCTGGCACGCCGTGGTTCCACGCTCGGGGCCGTGCGGCAGACCGTTGATCACCAGCGAGCAGGTCCCACAAATGCCCTCGCGGCAATCGCTTTCAAACGCGACGACATCTTTGCCCTCGCGCATGAAGTCGTTGTTGACTTCATCGAGCATTTCCAAGAACGACATGTCGGCAGACACGTTCTTGGCTTCTACATCCTGGAAGTAACCCTTGGCGGCCCCTGAGGGTTGGCGCCACAGGCGAAGTTTGAAGTTCATTTGTAGCTCCGTTGCGTCAGGTGCACGTTTTCAAACGTGAGCGGCTCTTTGTGCAAGATTGAAGCGGCAATATCGGCTTCACCCTGGTGTTGATAGGCCGAAACGTGACAGTAATTTTCGTCGTCGCGGAGCGCCTCGTTTTCGGGGGTCTGCGATTCTTCGCGGAAGTGGCCCCCGCACGATTCGCGGCGGTCGAGCGCGTCCAAAGCCATGAGTTCGCCGAACTCCAGAAAGTCGGCCACGCGCCCCGCTTCTTCAAGCGCCATGTTGAAATCGCCAGACGCCCCCGTCACGCTCACGTCGCGCCAGAACTCTTCGCGAAGTTTGGGGATGTCGACGAGGGCTTGTTTGAGGCCTTCTTCGTTGCGGGCCATGCCACATTGGTTCCACAGGATTTTACCCAACCGCTTGTGGAATTCGGCCGCAGGCGTTTTACCCTTGGCGTCCAGCAAACGATTCAGGCGGGCCTTGACGTTTTGTTCCGCATCGGCGAAGGCTGCGTGATCGGTGGTCACCTTGGGCAACGCGTTGGACGCGAGGTAGAGGCCCAACGTTTGCGAGATGATGAAGTACCCGTCGGCTAGGCCCTGCATGAGCGCGCTCGCCCCAAGGCGGTTGGCGCCGTGATCGGAGAAGTTTGCTTCGCCGAGCACGTGAAGGCCCGGGACCGAGCTCATGAGGTTGTAGTCGACCCACAAGCCGCCCATGGTATAGTGCACGGCGGGATAGATGCGCATGGGAACCTGGTAGGGGTTCTCATCGGTGATCTTCTCATACATGTGGAACAGGTTGCCGTACTTTTCGCGGATCTTGCCCTCGCCTACGCGCTTGATGGCGTCGTGGAAATCGAGGTACACTGAGAGACCGCTTTCACCCACGCCCAGACCTTCGTCGCACATTTGTTTGGCGTTGCGCGAGGCCACGTCGCGCGGGACGAGGTTACCGAAGCTCGGGTACTTCTCTTCGAGGAAGTAACGACGATCGCCTTCGGGGATCTGATCGGGGGTGCGAGTGTCGCCGGCCTTGCGGGGGACCCACACGCGCCCATCATTGCGGAGGCTCTCCGACATGAGCGTGAGCTTGCTCTGGTGGTCGCCGGCAACGGGCACGCACGTCGGGTGGATTTGCGTGAAGCAGGGGTTGGCGAACAGCGCGCCGCGCTTGTGCGCGCGCCACGCGGCGGTCACGTTGGAGCCGGCGGCATTGGTCGAGAGATAAAACGCGCGGCCATAGCCGCCCGTGGCGAGGATCACCGCGTCAGCTTCGTGGCGTTCGAGTTCGCCGGTGACGAGGTTGCGTACGATGATGCCGCGGGCCACGCCGTCGATGGTGACGAGGTCGAGCATTTCGCGACGCACATGAAGCTTGACTTGGCCGGCGCCCACTTGGCGCATCAGGCTTTGATAGGCTCCCAGCAAGAGCTGTTGACCGGTCTGGCCGCGCGCGTAGAAGGTGCGCGACACTTGGGCGCCGCCGAACGAACGGTTGTCGAGCAAGCCGCCGTATTCGCGGGCGAACGGTACGCCGAGCGCCGCGCAGTGGTCGATGATTTGGGTGCTGATTTCGGCGAGGCGATGCACGTTGGCTTCGCGCGCGCGGAAGTCACCGCCTTTGACGGTATCGTAGAACAGGCGGCGTACGCTATCGCCGTCGTTGGGGTAGTCCTTGGCGCCATTGATGCCGCCCTGCGCCGCGATGCTGTGCGCACGCCGCGGACTATCATGGAAGGTAAAGGCGTGCACGTTATAACCGAGTTCGGCGAGGCTCGCAGCGGCCGAGGCGCCGGCCAAGCCGGTGCCGACCACGATCACCTTGTGCTTGCGCTTGTTGGCCGGGTTCACCACCTTCATATTGAAGCGATGATCGGTCCACTTACGCTCAATCGGGCCTTCGGGAATTTTTGAGTCGAGTATCACGGTTAGTGTCCTCCCTGAGACCAAAGCCAAACGGCCAACGCGGCGAAACCACCGCAGACCACAATCGCGTACGCATACGAACCAATTTTGAGTGCGCCGTTCCAACGGGGGTGGTTGAGGCCG
>JBIIWL010000123.1:0-5865 GCA_044338885.1 Fibrobacteria bacterium | reverse complement strand
TGCGGTCACGATCGACCCGGATTTTAACTGACCACTATATTGCTGGAAATAAATCAGCGTGCCATCAGCGGTGGTGTACAGGAAGTTGGCGCGCTCGTTCGGGTCGCTCCCATCGAACATGTTGGACCCCGGTTCCTGAATTCGAAACCGCTTTTGGTTGGCATCGGGCAGTACGCGGTCTTGCAACACGAACATGCCTGCACTCATTAACAAACCACACCAAAATACCGGGGCGAGAATGCGCGTGACCGAAAGACCGGCCGCGCGCAAGGCCACGAGTTCAAAGTGCCGGGCTAGATTGCCAATCGAAAAAACGGCCGCCAACAACAAGGCGATCGGGCTCACTAAATAGGCGATGTACGGCAAATAGTTGAGATAGTATGCGGTACGCTCTTCAGGTAAGCGCGCAATCCACACGCGGCTGTTGCCGGCGAAGTCGATGATCACGAAGATCGCGACCGCACAAAAGAAAATCAGAAAGAAAAGTCCCAAGAAACTTTTAAGAACATGACGCGTATAGATCTTCACGGGGTGCCTCCCGTGTGCGCTTTTTGGCGAGGCTTACGCAAACGGGGCGAAAGCCACGCCCAAAGACGGCTCCAAATTGTTTGGCCGGGCGTGTACCGCTCCGAGGCGACACGCCACAATAGCCATAGGCCCCCGATGCCGACGATCACGTTCGGGCCCCACATGGCCCACACCGGCGTCACCTCCAGCTTATCAGCCAGGGCCTCCCCGCGGATCATGGCCACCCAATACAGCACGAAGAAGGCGAGGCTATAAATGACGCCGGTACCAAGGCCCCCCCGCCGCGCCATAATGCCCAGCGGGGCCCCCACCAACACAAACACCAAACAGGCGAAGGGGATGGAATACTTCTTGTGAATCTCGACGAGATACTGGCTGATTTCCATCTGCATCGCCTTAGCGCGCGCCTCGTAGCGATCGATGTGATAAAACTTGTTTTCTTCTTGCCGCCGCACTGCGGCCACTAAGGACGGGGCCCGCTTAAGGGCCACAACGAGACTGTCGTCTTTAACCAAGCGGGGCGGCACGGGTCGGTTCGAGTCGACGGCGAAGCGAATATCGAGGGCCCGCATGTCTTCGAACAAGGTCGCTGCAAACTCCTCACGCAAGCGTTCTAGGCGCACGCGGCTGTCGTTGACCACCTTCATCATCGCCGGGACCGACATTTCACGATCGGTACGGTACCCGCGCTCTTCGCGGTTTAAATTGGCGTCCACATTGCGAATGGCCGCTGTCTGCGAGCGAAAACGCACACGCAAATACTGGCTCGGGTTGCGCGGTTCAATGACGTGGTTTTCGCCGTCAAACAACTCCACCAGCAAGTGCGAACCGTCTTCAGTGTAACGCAACACCGCTGAATCGGCATAGGTGTAGCGGATCGATTGCCCGCGGTCTTGCTGGTAAATACGCACACCATGAAACACGTCGGTTTCCGGGTCAACCCGGTCCATCCACAACTGGTAGCCCTCAAAGTCGCGGATAATGCGGCGGGGGGTGATCAGGGCCGCCGGTTTTTTACGACCGATATCATTGCGGAGCGACGCCGCGCGGTAATTGGCTTCGGGTAAAATGCGGTCATTGAACCACATCAAACCGCCGGCCAACAGAGCCGCCACCAACAAGACCGGAACCATGGCCCGCAGCGGCGAAATGCCCAAGGCCCGCAGGGCGGTGGTCTCATTATCGGCCGAGAGTCGCCCAAAGGCCATCAAGGTCGCCACCAACACCGCCATGGGGATGGATAAGGCCAACATCCACGCCAGATTCAGCGCGACGATCTCAAGCACCACTTGCCATTCCAAACCCTTGCTCAGGATGGACGACAGGATGCGGATCAAAAAGTCGACAAGAAAAAGGAAGGTGATAATGAACAGCGCATACAGGAACGGAGCAACGTGCTCCTTGAGGATGTATTTTGCGAGGATCACCTGACTTTGGAATATACTTTCTCACTATGAAGAATCCTCGATTTTCCATCCGTTTCAGCCCCTCCACGCATGTTTTTGGGGGCCATTCTCACCCCGGTATGCGCGTGGTCTGGTTTGTAGCCGTTTCCCTCACCGTCGCCCTGATCACCGGGTGCGCGGCCCCCGCGGCCGACACCGCGGCGCGTGACGCCGACCTCGCAGAAACCTTGCGTCTGGCCCGCGAAGCGCGCCTCGAATCGCAAACCCAATCCTCGCGCCTCGCCGAGCTCGAAGGTCAGGTCCGCGATTTATCGGAAATGCTGTCTTGGAGTGCGGAACGCGACGCCGGCCAAGACCGCGCGCTCGATAGTTTGCGGCGCGGCGTCCCCACGGCCCCGGCCGCCAAAACACCACCCCGCGCCTCGGTGACCACCAAAATCGCTCCCTTCTCCGCGGGCCCCTCACGAGTCTCGCCCGATGAGGCCACCGCCTACCGTGAGGCCCTCGACCTGTACTTCGCGCGCCAGTATGAACCCGCGATTGCGGCCTTCACCGCCCTCCTCGCGCGCTGGCCCAAGGGGGCCTATGCCGACAACGCCCATTATTGGATCGGCGAAAGCCAGTATGGCCTCAGCCAATACTCCGCGGCTCTCGCCTCGTTTCAGGTGGTGCTGACCTCTTACCCCGCCAGCGCCAAGACGGATGACGCCCAACTCAAGCTGGGCTATTGCCACCTCAAACTAGGTGACGTTCGCCGCGCGGGTGAAGAGTTCCGCAAGTTGGTATCTTTGCACCCCTCGAGCGAATACGTGGAACGTGCGCGCGGCGAACTTGGTAAACTAGGGCAACCCTAACAGCACGGGGGCCCCCTAAAACACCCGGTTTACCCCCCGCACACCCCCCAAAATTTCCCGTTTTTTAGCCATCACCTGTCCCAGACCGACGCCTTGGAGCTGCCATTTTCATGATTCGATTTTCCCCATCCAAGGCACTGGCCGCGACCCTTCCGCTGGTGGCCGCCGCTGTGCTTGCCACCGGATTCGCCGCCTGCTCGACCAAACCCAAAGACCTCAAGGGCGATTGCCGCGAGCGCTTTGAGAAACTGCACGACCGCTACTCAAAGGGCAAGTATTCCTACGCCAAACAGGGCTATTCTGACTTCTTGGTCACCTGTACGGGCACCGAGCATATTGAACAAGCCCACTTCGAACTGGGCGACTCGCATGTTCACCTGAAAGAATGGGAAGAAGCCGAGCTTGAGCTTTCGGCCTTTTTGCGCGACTACCCCACTTCGCGTCGCTATGCGGAGACCGCACGTTGGCTGCTCGCCCGCAGCATGTCGAAGCAAGTTCACATCCCGCAGCGCGATCAAACCAAGACCTTGGAATCGATGCGCGAACTCGAAACCTTTATCGCCGAATTTCCGGATTCGCCCAAGAATGACAGCGCCCGCAGCGAGCTCGACCGCCTGAGTCAACTACTGGCCGACCGCGACATGTTGGTGGCCCGCCTGTACCGCCGTATGGATGAGCCACTCGCCGCTGCCATCTACTACAAACACCTGCTCGCCGAGTATGGCGACCGCGTGCCACGCCGCGATATCAACCTCTACTTGGCCGAGAGCTATATCGAACTGGCCCAATTTCCCGAAGCGGAAAACATCTTGATCCAGTTTGATGGCGTGGCGCAAGACGACCCGTTTGCCAAAAAAATTGCAGCGGCCCGTACCAAGCTTGAAAAAGCGAAGGTGAAGCACGAGAAGCAAAAGTTGAAAGAGCAACGCGAGGCCGCGGAGAATGCCCGGCCTATCGCCCCGTAAAGCGGCACAGATGCCGGAGCCGACGACGTCCAAGGTCTTGCGCATCGGTGTGTTCGGCGGCTCGTTCGATCCCCCGCATGCGGCGCATGCCGCACTGGCGCAGGCGGCTCAGGACCGCCTATCACTTGATGTCATCATATGGCTGCCCACCTTTGCGCCGCCTCACAAGGGCGCGCCCGCAGCTTCATTTGCCGATCGTTTGGCTATGGTCTCTGCTCTCGTCGCAGACGAAATGAAGGCCGCAGGTGGTCAACCTGTGACCCATCACGTTTCGGATCTCGAGTCGACCCTACCCCAACCTTCCTACACGGTGCACACCTTGGCGGCCCTGCGTGAGCTTTACCCCGCGCAGCACGGCACGACCTACGAGTGGTTTTTGGTGGTGGGCGCGGACAACTGGGCGGCGTTTCCCCGGTGGCATCAACCGGAGGAGGTCCTGAAGGCCGCCACCTTGGTGGTGTACCCGCGTGCAGGTTTCCCGGTGGCAAACCTCCCATCGGGCTCTACCCTGCTTAACTTTCCGCAAATGCCTCATCAATCCACTGATTTTCGGGCCTGGCTCGCGCGCGACCGCGAGGGCGCCCTCGCGGCCTTGCCCCCCGCCGTGGCGGATTGCATCCGCGCGCGTGGGCTCTATACGGCATCGCCTCTTTCAGGCCTTCGCGCATGAGCATGACCTTTTTGAAAGGCGCGACCGTAGCGGCGACCACCTTTATGATCGCGGCTGTTTTTACAGTGGTTGTACCACGTGACGGACACGCGCAGACTAATTCCACGGCCACGATTGACTCCGTCTCACCGGTGTTTCGAAGCGATTCGTCTAAACAAGACGCCATCCGCAAAGTTGAAGCCGGGGTGGCGGGCCGCGACTCGACCAAGTCGATCGCCCGCGCCGACAGCTTGAGAAAAAAGATGAAAACCCGGGGCCCTTACGTGGGTGTGTCGCTGGGCGTGTCGTTCGCCGAACATTCGGCACGCGATCGATTCACCAACACCATGTCGGCCCGCGCCACCGCAGCTGGCCAGCGTATTTTGCAACGTCAGGATCCGGTTCACGTGCTGTTTCCTGCAGGGCTTTTAGTCGGGTTTCCCGTGCTCCCCAACTTTGACGTCATGGTGCGTACCGAGCACTCCTATTACCGTGTGGCAGGCCTTTCCCAAAAAGACAACGAAGCGGCGACCGAACATTGGTACGTGAACCAAACGCACCTGGCCGGTGCTGGCGGGCGTTGGTTGGTTCCGGTTTCGTTGCTGTCCGTCAATGGCGAAAGCGGGCTGTACCTTGGGTATACCCATTTCTGGAACTTCGGGCCCACCGGCATCCGCTCGCCCGATGGTCGCGTGGCCGCCACGTTCAAACCTACAGGCGCCGGTATGGAACTTCAGGCCGGGTTTGTGCAGGACTTTGACAAACGCTGGGCCCTCACCGGCGGGTTTGCGTGGTCGCGGCTCTCGTTTAAGAGCGATGACTTGTGGGCAAATGTCGCGCCCGCCTCGTCCGCACCCAGCGAACAGGCTGAGTGGAGCGTGAGCTCGATGCGGTTCGCCATGCAAGGCGTGTATCAGTTTGGACGTACAGCAAAATGAATTGTGAACCTTATCATGCAACCTGACCTTACTGAAAAAACCGAAATCACACTCCAGCCGCTGGACCCTGGACTTTACCTCGTGGCGACGCCCATCGGGAACCTGGAAGACATCACCTACCGTGCCGTGCGGGTGCTCAAATCCTGCGATCGCATTTTGGCCGAAGATACGCGTCATTCCCGAGTGTTGCTCGACCATTACGGCGTACGCAAACCGTTGGAACCTTATCACGATTTCAATAAAGAGAAAGTGACAGCGGGGATTGTGGCACGCCTTAAAGAAGGCGATGCCATGGCCCTCATTTGTGACGCCGGCACGCCGGGCATCGCTGACCCTGCGTTCAACCTTGTGAAGGCCGCCTTGGCGGCAGACGTCACGGTGTACAGCATACCCGGGCCTTCGGCCCTCCTCACCGCCATCACGGCATCCGGTTTGCCGACGGATCGATTCAGCTTTGAGAACTTTCCACCCAAAAAATCGGCGCAGCGCATTCATAAACTCGAACGTTTAAAAGAACGCTGGAGC
>JBIIWL010000122.1:0-5926 GCA_044338885.1 Fibrobacteria bacterium | reverse complement strand
ATCGCGATGACGCCAGCCACGCGAGGCACAAAGCGGTCCAGGCGGCGGCGGTCTTCATTCGTGAACACGCGTCCCTCTTTCCCGGGGGCCGTATCCCCAAAGATCCGGGGCAACTCGCCCTGTTGGCACTCAAGGTTCACGCTGAATTTTCACCCCGAAAATCCAATATATCAGCCGGTGAACGTGTCGAACGCATTGTGAAGCGCGCCTCGTCCTGACATCTGATGTCAGCAGACTCGCACTAGGCGGTCGCGTGCTCTTGTCGGTTGATGCCGGTCGGTCGTATTTTCATGGCTTATGAAAACCATTTATTACACCGCGGCGACGCTCGACGGGTTTATTGCGGATTCCGCGCACTCCCTCGAGTGGCTTTTCCAATTTGCCCCACCCGAAGGCGAAGATCACTACGACGCCTTCATGAAAAACATTGGCGCGTTGGCGATGGGTTCCTCCACCTATGAGTGGTTACTGCGCCATCACATCTTCCCCGAAGACACCACTAAAAAACCGGATGCGTGGTTCTACAAGCAACCGACGTGGGTGTTCTCGTCGCGCTCACAGCGCCCCGTGCCGGGTGAAGACATTCGCTTTGTAGAAGGCGACGTTCGCCCCGTCCATGCTGAAATGCTAGCGGCCGCGCAAGCTGCCGGAGGTAAGGATTTATGGGTGGTCGGCGGAGGTGAACTTGCGGGTCAATTTTATGACGCCGGGTTGCTTGACCAAATCGTAATCACCCTCGCCTCGGTGACTTTGGGCGCGGGAATGCCCTTACTACCTCGACGTATCGTCACGCCACCGCTGAAACTGACGTACGCACAGCAGCATGGCGAAGGGTTTGTGACGCTGAAGTACGATGTGCCCAAACTGGGTTAACCCGGTTGCTGGGACTTCCACTCCTCAAACGACTGATTGGCCTTGTCGCGGTCTGACAACAGCGGCGTGCCGCCGATCTGATCAAGGGGCCAGGCCACATTGAGGGTCGCATCATCCCACGCGAGCCCGGCCTCGGTGGCCGGATTGTACACGTTGGAACACTTGTATTGCACCTCGGTCTCATCGTCTAGCACGAGAAACCCATGGGCAAAGCCCACGGGAATGTAAAGCATCGTGCAGTCGTCTGGCGTCAGCTCGATCCCAAAATGCTGGCCAAAGGTCGCGCTCCCGGGGCGAATATCCACAGCCACGTCCCATATGCGGCCGCGCGTGCACCGGATCATTTTGACCTGACCAGGCGTGGTCTGAAAGTGCAGGCCGCGCAAAGTACCCCGCGAAGATTTACTGTGGTTGTCTTGAACAAACTCGGTGGTAATGCCGGCGGCCACAAAGCGCTCGCGGTTGTAGCTCTCCACAAAAAAACCGCGCGCATCGCGAAACACCTTGGGTTTCACGATCAGCAGCCCCTCGATCGGGGTGAGTTCGACAATCAGGCTCATACCGAAGCCGTCTCCTTTGACATCTGATCGGTCTCGGATTGCGTATCGAGCTCGCCCGATGCGCTGGTGAGCCGTTTTGAAGGTGTGCCTGCGAGGGCTTTAAGCGCGCCGCGGATAAAATCGACCTCTGGGGCAGTCGGGCGCATCCGGTTCCAAAGCACGCGGAGCTTCTCGCTGCGCGCTGATTCTTTACCGCTTTTATTCAAGTAACCCGTACGGTCGAGTGCCTCTAAAAATTCAACCAAGGCAGCATTCGATTCTTCAAGTGTCGAGGCACGCCCAGCGTGCGGGTGCTTGCGAGGCCCGGGTTTAATCGACGTCAGCGCATGGAGCACGACGGTCACCGCATGCGAAAGGTTCAGGCTCATGTCGCCCGCCGCCAGTGCAATGCGCACGAGGTGGGTCATCGCCACGGTTTCATCGTGCGATAGGCCCTGTGATTCGCAGCCAAACACCAGCGCGGTGAGCGGCTGCTCCCCGGTGGGCGCTACAACGCGCGCCTCGTGGTCATAATCATCCGCAGACCGATTAAAGTTCTCCGGAAAGTCCGGAAACACCGGCAACTGGGAATAGTGAGGGTGGTCTTCATCGAGACGGCCCTCTTTACGCTTTTGGACATCGCCAAAATCAAACAAGCGTTGGGACTTTTCACGCACCCGCTTGGTGAACCCGATCGCTTGCGCACAATCGGTGACGGCCTCCGCCACAGTGTCGAAGTACTGTGCGTGACGCAGCACGTCTTCCCCACCGCAGGTCGTCCAATACGCTTTACTGTCTTCCGGTACCGTCGGAATGCCAACCAACCGCAAATCCTTGACCCCGTAGGCGATCATGGAACGCGCCACAAACCCGATGTTCTCGGGGGTCTCAGGGTTGGAAAGCACAACGCACAGCGGTGCGTACGCGACTAAAGGCTTGGCTGCGGTCAAGGCTCGATCCAACGACCATGCGACTTGATCAGCTGAACCAAGGCTTCGGGCGCCTCATCTTCAGGGATGTTCTTCTGCACACACTCGCGGCCCACGTACAGGCTCACCTTGTTCGGGGCGCCGCCCACGTAGCCAAAGTCAGCATCAGCCATTTCACCGGGGCCGTTCACGATGCAACCCATCACCGCGATGGAGATGTTTTTAAGGTGCATGGTTTTGGCACGAATGCGCTGTGTCGTGCTTTGCAAATCGAATAACGTACGGCCGCAGCCGGGGCAGGCCACGTACTCGGGCTTACTGCGCCGCACGGCCGCGGCCTGCAACACGTCGTAGGCCAAATTAAGGCCGGCCTTCACGCCGCCGGCACTCTCGATATGAATCAAATCGCCGATGCCATCGGCGAGCACCGCGCCCAAGCGCGCGGCGGCCGCCATGTTGCCCTGCGGAGTGCCGTCTGTGCGGTCACGGAGCACGATCAAATCTTTACGACCGGCGGCGTCGAGCCACGCGGCGAGATGACGGATAGACCCCGACAGGTTCGGCAGCATCGGATCACACGACCACAAAATATCGGTGTCAGGTGTTTCCACGTTTTCGAGCTGAGCCAAGTCGGTGATCGAAATTTCAATCGGGGTGCTGGTCGGCAGCGGGCGTTCATGCACCACGCCCGCGAACACGGGCCAGGTCTCCCCATTGATCCACTCGGCACGGCGATCGCCTTTGGGCAAAGCCTCCGACCCGGGGTTGTGCACGCCAACGGCCACGGGCTCACGGCCACCAGCCACGAGCTCTGTCGACAAGCGCACCGCATTGGTTTCACGACGCTGATAGCTGTAGAACGACACCATTTCGAGCAGCGGCGGGACGGCCGCGTAATGCGCCGTGTCGCACAGCTTGACGAGGATCTTCGCCACCGGCACTTCTTGCACCGGGTCTTCGGTCAACGAGACGCGAATGGTATCGCCCAACCCATCGAGCAACAAGGCGCCGATACCGACCGACGACTTGAGTCGACCATCTTCGCCGTCGCCCGCTTCAGTCACACCCACATGGAATGGGTAAGCCTTGTGGCCACCGGCTTCAAGGCGGTGCGCGAGCAAACGATAGGCCTGAATGGCCACGCGCGGGTTACTGCTTTTCATGCTGAACACGATTTGATCAAAATCTTCTTCTTCACACACGCGCAAATACTCAAGCGCAGATTCGACCATGCCTTCGATCGTGTCGCCGAACTTCCACATCATGCGATCAGAGAGCGACCCGTGATTGGTGCCGATCCGCAGCGCCACACCGCGCGCTTTCGCCTCGCGCACCAAGGGCGCAAATGCTTCGCGCACTTTAGCCGCGCCCACTTGGAAGGAGTCTTCGTCGTATTCCTTCATCTCCCCGGCGGCCTTCGAATCCACGAAGTTACCCGGATTGATCCGCACTTTTTCGACCCACTTCACGGCTTCATGCGCCGCGCGCGGCTGAAAGTGAATGTCCGCCGAAATCGGCGCATCACACCCGGCGGCCCGCACCTTCGCCACAATCTCCTGCAAACATTCTGCATCCTTGGCCGTCGGTGCCGTAATGCGAATCAATTCGCAGCCCGCATTCCACAACTCAAGAGTTTGCAGCACCGTCGCATCGATGTCTTTAGTACTGGTAGTCGTCATCGACTGCACCAGAATGGGGTGTTCACTCCCGATCATGCGGTTGCCCACGCGAACGGTAATGGTCTGACGACGCTGGGGCGCGAAACGGCTCGCGGGCGCGGTCAAATAGGGCGGGTTATCGGGGAGCACGGCTCCGGCAGTTTTTTGGCTCATGGAGGCTTCAAAAGTAGGAATTGGAGACGCGGTCAGCTTTCAGCCGTCAGCGTTCAGGAACGCCAAAAACCCGGATATTTGACCGTCTGAAAAGGTGGTCTTTGGGGGTGGAGGGCTGGGGCCTCCGGGTTGCTTGGCCCAAGGCGGGGAGAACCATTCGGGTGGTCAGAAAATCTTACGTGTCTCAATTGTGAACGGATTTTGGGTGGTCGGACAGCGAGGGAGAAACTAATTTACCTGTTTCAACGACCTTTTAGAATTCAACCACTCCCTATTCCCGAGGTTCTCATGTCCCAGTCCATTCTTATCGTCGGCGGTACCGGTACGGTCGGTTCGCAAATCGTAGCCCTCCTTACGGCACAGGGCCATGCCGTGCGCGTGGCGACCAGCAAAGCCCCGACCGAAGGCCAGGTTCACCTGAACCTGCGCACAGGTGAAGGCCTCGACACCGCCTTTGAAGGTGTGACCCACGCCTTCTTCCTCTCCCCGGGCGGCTATGCCGATCAATACGCGGTGCTCGCACCGCTGGTAGCCAAGGCTAAAGCCGCGAACCTCCATAAGGTTGTGATGATGACGGCTCTGGGCGCAGACCAGGCCAAGGGTTCGCCGATGAATCGCGCGGAAGCCGACCTCATCGCGAGCGGCATTCCGTACAACATCATCCGTCCCAGCTGGTTCAATCAGAACTTCATCAACTTCTGGGGCTACGGTATCAAGAACCACAATGCGATCGCACTGCCGGTGGGCGACGGGCTGGCCGGGTTCATCGATGCGCGCGATATCGCCGCGGTGGCCGCAAAGCTTTTGACGGACGATGCGCTCAACGGCCAAGGCTTCACCCTCACCGGCCCCGAGGCTCTGACGCACACCCAGATCGCGGCGATCATTTCGCAGGCCACCGGCAAAACGGTGACCTTTAGCGACATCACGCCCGATGAGTTGCGCCCGGTTCTGATTGGCGCGGGCTTGCCGGCTGATTATGTCGAGGTGTTGTTGGTGTTGCTGGGCTACATCAAGGCCGGCTACACGCGCTTGGTGAACGATACGGTCAAAACCATTCTTGGCCGCGACCCGATCACGTTCCAAGCCTTTGCCGCGGAGTTTGCGGACAGCTGGAAATAGTGGACAGCTGACAGCAGTCGGCCGTCAGCCAAACAAAAGCCCTCGATGTATGAACATCGGGGGCTTTTTCATGTGGTCAAATGATCCCGCGTAAACTGCCCGACTCCATCAAACGATCGACGCGCTGTGCCACCTCCGCATCAACCGCAAGCGTCGGCGCATGCCACGGCTTGACGCGCGCGTCAATCACCAGCGGCCCGCGGCAACCCCAATGTTTATCGCGTGTAAAGGTCACCCACAACCAATTGTCTAGGTTCGCCGACACGAACTCAGGGTCATCACACAACACCCACAGCGGCCATTCATCCAACGCGGCAAGCAATTCGCCCGCATCGGCCAAGCGCTGTGTGAATTGTTCTAGATGCAAAGACAACTGTGCGGCATCGGATGTAGCATAAGCCGCGCCCCCAAAGGCCAAGACGCCCGGGCGCACCACTCGTGGTTTGGACCAATGCTCGGGCCACAATTCGAGTAAGCGCTGTGGTATCGAATCCGCCAGGGTGCGGCGCGGCGCGCCCGATACGGCCACAAACAACTTCGAGCCTTCGTTAATCCCGCCACCGGAGTAGTCGAGCGTATCCATCGTGGTATTCGTCACGAAGTGAAGCCCGGTTTTCCAATCCACCCGGCG
>JBIIWL010000121.1:0-5961 GCA_044338885.1 Fibrobacteria bacterium | reverse complement strand
CCTGCCTGGTGGGCTTGGTGTTGTCAAGCCCCGAGGGCTGCAGCAATTTCTTCACGCGTGTGCCACCGGCGAGCAAGGTCGCGCCTTCGGCCACGGCTTCGTTGATCCACGATTCAACGCGCACGGCGTCCTTCTCAAGGATCAGCGGGCCGACGTCGGTTTCGGGGTCGAGCGGATCGCCGACCTTGAGCTTGGCCACTTCTTCGAGGAAGTGCTTCTTGAACGTATCGTAGCCGGCGGCTTCGATGTAGATGCGCTGGGTTGAGATGCACACCTGGCCCGAGCAGTAGTTGGCGCCGATGGCGGCCTTGGCGGCGGCGTACTTCATGTCCGCGTCGGCGGCGATCACAACCGGTGAGCTATTGCCCAGCTCAAGCGTGACCTTCTTCAAACCGGCGTTCGCCAAGATGTTGAGACCCACTTCGAGCGACCCCGTGAAGGTGATCTTCGAAATGTCGGGGTGCTTCACGATCAGGTCACCAAGTACCGAACCCTTGCCGTGCACCAGGTTGATGCAACCGGCGGGCAAGCCGGCCTGTTCGAGCAACGCAACGATCCATGCGCCTGTCAGCGAGGTGGCTTCGGCGGGCTTGAGCACGATGGTGTTACCGGCAGCCAGCGCCGGGGCGATTTTGTGGGCCGCGAGGTTGAGCGGGAAGTTGAACGGCGTGATGGCGCCGACGATGCCCAGGGGCTTGCGGTGCCAGAAGCCGAACAGGCCTTCGCCCGATTTGACGGCGTCCATCGGAATGGTTTCACCGTGGATCTGCGCGGCCTCTTCGGCGGCGAGACGGAAGGTATCGACGGCGCGGTCGACTTCGAAGCCGGCATACTTAACAGCCTTACCCACTTCGCGGGCGATGCAGTTGGCGATGGCGGCGCGGTTTTCGGCGAGCAACTGCGAAGTCTTGTTCAGAATCTCGGCGCGCTTCCAAATCGGCATCTTCGCCATGATCGGCTGAGCGGCTTTGGCCGCCGCGACGGCCGCCTTCACTTCTTCGGGACCCGCACCCGAAAGTTCCCACGCGACTTCGCCGGTGAACTTGTCGTACACGACGGTTTTGTTCGGGCCTTCAACCCACTGGCCGCCGATGTAAAGCTTTGTGGGGGGAAATTGGGTCTTCGCGGTCATAGAACACTCCTGTGAGTTGAATCGTTTCTCCGCCTGTCGCGTGCGGTACTTATGGTACAATCTGCGCAGGGCGGCAGGTCGCGATGACCTGCAAGGGACGGGAAGTCTAGCTGCGTGCATCAATGTTTGCAATAACTTTCACCCGAATGGTAGCCCTCGAACACATTATGAAATTTCCTCCAATTTGTACGCCCCCAAAGGCCGGAACCCCCCGGTTTTCAAGGCCTAAATTCTGACCACCTGTTGACCTTCCCCCCCGTTCCACCTACTTTCTTATACCTCGAATACGGAACCCGGAAAACGGCCCGTAAAAGACAAGTCAATCGTGTAGACAAGTAGATCAAAACCAGGCCCTCCGTAAAAGCAGGGCCGGAGAGGCACATCATGAGCAAGAAGAAAATTCTCATCATTACCGGCGACGGCGGCGAAACCTATGAGGTCCTGTACGCCAAGCACCGCTTCATGGAAGCCGGTTACGAGCCCGTGGTGGCTGCGCCCTCCAAGAAGCGCCTGCACCTCGTGATCCACACGTACAAGGAGCGCCCCGGTTACGAAGTGGTCGCCGACGCCTCCTTCGATAAAATCAAGGTCAAGGACTTCATGGCTGTGCTCGTCATCGGCGGCCGTGCTCCCGAATACCTGCGCAACAACAAAAAGGCCGTTGCGATCCTTCAAGAGGCCTACAAGCTCGGCTTGTGGCACCTCTCCATCTGCCATGGCCAGCAGCTGTCCGCAGCCGCCGGCTTGCTCCGCGGCAAGAAGGTCACCTGCTACGAGAACATCCGTCACGAAGTGATCGCCGACGGCGCGTTCTACCAGAAGGAAGAAGCCGTGCGCGATGGCCTGGTCATCACCGGCCAGACCTGGCAGTCGCACCCCTGGTTCTACAAGCTGGTGTTCGAAGCCTTCAACGAGAAAGCCGCACCCAAGGCCGCCAAGGCTGCCAAGGCTGTCAAGCCGGCCGCTAAGAAGAAGGCCTAAGTTCGTGAACGCGGGACCTGTCACACCCTTCGTCACGAAGAGCGGCAGCGTCCTGCATTTTGAAGAGTCAGGTTTAGAGTCAAAAGGCCCTCCCATCGTATGCCTCCATGGCATCGGCGGGGGGGCCTATTTTTTTACCGGCTTCGCACGGCGTATGGCGGGTCACCGCATCATCACCGTCGACTTACCCGGCACAGGCAACAGCCGCTCCGCCGCTGACCCCGTCGATTTCACACTCGATAGCATGGCCGCAGACTTAGGCGAGTTCGTGCGCGATTACATCGGTGAACCCGTGGTCTTGCTCGGTCATTCTTTCGGCACCATCCTCGCGCTCCGCGCCTGGGAAACGTGGGCCAAAGGTTCGATCCGCGGTATTCTGTTCGTCTGCGGTTTGCCCAAGGCCCGCCCCAATATTCACGAACGCCTTTCAGCCCGCGCCGTTGAGATTCGTGAACACGGCATCAAGGGGTGGGGGCCGAGGGTGTCACCGGGTGTGTTCGCGCCGCGTTCGCAGCGCGAACTCGTGGAGGTCACAGGGTTGTTTGAGCGCTTGTTCGAAGACCAAGTGCCGGAAACCTATACCCGCATCATCGATGTGCTTTTAGCGGCAGACATGAATGCCGCCGTGCCGACTGTGACAATACCTTGCGCCGCTATCGGTGGCGCAGAAGATTCCTATGCCCCACCCGAGGCGCTGCGCGCCTTTACGGCAGCGCTCACCGCGCTGCCTGCGCCCTGCCCAGTCTCCATCATTGAGGGTGCGGGGCACATGGCGTTTTACGAGCAACCCGAGGCCTTTGCGGCGGCAGCTCGATCGTTTTTTGACGAACTGGGTTAAAACCCCCGGCGGGGTTTCCCCCCCTAATTCGTACCTTGCAGTGGTGATCCACGCTCATTGCCACGGTCAGTCTTTTTCGACAGCGCGCTGTCCGTTGACGGTCCACGCCCCATGACGACACCAAGCCCACAAAAATCCGAGCGTCGGCGCCGTTGGGGGCGTGCCCTCGTCCTGTGGACGATTCTGATCCCCCCTGTACTCTGCCTGCTGTTGTTGGGTGTTGTGAGTGCGGGCGGTTGGTGGCTTGAACGCATTTATTTGCGTGACGAGATCCGCTTCGGCACAAACGGAGAAGGCGGCGCGGTGCACGTGCACGGCGCGCGTTTCGATTGGTGGCGCTTGAATGTGAACGCCGATTCGATTTGGTTCAAATCTCCCACCCTGGACGCGCGCACCGGCACAACGAGCGTGCGCATCGATTGGATCAACGGCTTGCTCGCGATGCGTCCCGCCGCTCGGCTTGACATAGACACCGTGTGGGTCGCCGTGCGAGGCGATACGACGGTGAAAGAAAAGACGCCGCTCGACTCGATCATCTTACCTGACTTCTCGCTGCCGATCGCAATCGTCGCCCAAGTGCGCCGCCTCGCGCTCGAGGATAGCGCGGGGCTGATGCTCACCGTGCAGGATGCGCGGGTCAGTTCACGTGGCGGCAAACGCATGCGGGCCCGCGTGGGTCAGGTCCAAACGCGTTGGTCGGGCGACCTCGCTCTGGCGGCATTGGCATCGCTGAATTGGACCCGACTTGATTCAGTGGATGTGGCGGTCACTGTGAGACGCGAAACTGATTCGGTCGTGCTCATCGGACGTCATGCAAAATCTCCCGTATGGCATGGGCATGATAGCCTCGCCGTGATGATCGCTGATGTTTCACCCTATTATCAAGCCTTCGGGCTGGGAGTGGGGATCCCGCGTACAGCCCCAAATAATGGCTCGAATGAGGGCGGCATCAAACTCACCGCCACGGCTATGCTGGGCGATTCGTTAGGTGCGAAACTGCAAATACGTGCGGCCTTGGCGGAGTGGACGGTAAACCCGGAGTTTACGCTCAGCCCGCAGCGCATGGAGTTAACGGCCGCGTGGATGCAGGACCGTGGCACAGCCGTCCTTTCCAGTGACGGGCGCGACGGGGAAAATATTCGCCTTTCATTGACGGCGCGCATCCAAGATCCTGAAGGATTCGTGGATTCGACCAAACCCCTGCATGAACAAGTATCCGCCTCGCTGGAAGGCCATGCACGCGGCCTGCGCGTCAGGGTGCGCGATACGCTGCGTACAGCGGATGCGACCATAGAACGGGCGGCGTGGAACGGGCGCACTCTCGATGTAGCCGTGTCGACGGGCGATTCGTCCCGGATTGAAGCCACGGCCATGCTCGCTGGCCCGCTGCGTAGCTACCGCGGCTCGTTGCGCGCGGCGGTACGGCCTGATGAACGCTGGGTCAAAGTCTTCATCGGCGAGGCCGTGACTTTTAAAACCCTCGATTTAACCGGCGCGTATGACGGCGGCTATTCCCGTAAATCGCGCGGCGCACTGCTCACGGCGACCCTCGCCGGTACAAGTGTGAATGCCTACGGCGTGATCCTTGATTCACTCCGTAGCGCGCACGAATATGATTTGACCTCGGGGCGCTACTCCCTCACCTCTTCACGACTGTATGCCTCGAGCCGAGGACGACCCGACGTCTGGGCGCTGACCGGCACGGTCACGCCGCCGCGCATCAAGCGTCAAGGCCAGGGTGTGTCGGTCGAAGCACGGCTTGCGGCCAATGGTCGCGGCGCACTCTTTTATGATCTCGGATCTGATGGGACCATGGAAGCCACCGCTGAAGATTTTACCGCGACCGCGCTGCCCTACGAAGGGATCGACAGCCTTCCGATTCAAGACGGCGTGCTCGACGGGGTGTTTCGTTGGAACCCCACGCGCAAAACGGGATTCTCAAACCTCACCGCGAAAATCACTTATCTCCGAAACGACCCGCGCCGAGGCTCCAATCGCCAAACCATCACACCCGAACCTGTCGAAGCCACACTCAACGCCGAATGGACCGGTAAATTATTCACCCTGCGCAAAGCCCAAGTCGTGTACCGCGGTTCGGAAATCACCGCGCAGGCGCGGCTGAAGCCGCAAGGCAGGCAATTTTACGAGTTACACAAAGTACCGGCCGCACAATACGAGTTCGCGGCCGTTCAAACCGAACGTTTTGACCTTGCGGATATTCTCAAAACCTTCTTACCGGAACCGCCGCTCGATTCGGGCATCGTACGCGGCGGTTTGTCGTTCTCTGACGTCACCGGCTTTGCCGGTAGGATCGGAATGGAACACATCGTCCTTCACGATTCCCCTCTGGGTATCGGCGTTCCGCTGCTGCGGATCGAAGGCCGCGGCGACACCTTGGTCGCGTTTGCGCGAACCACGGGCGACGAGGCCCCGTGGCTCAACGATTCGGTGCACGCCGTGCTCACAGGTGCCCGTGGAGACAACCAACACCTCATGATCAATGCGATGATGGACGGCTCGTTGCGCATGCGTGCCGAGGCGGTGATGCAAAATTTCGCGAACCTTAAAGGCACTTTGCGAGCCGATGGCTCGCTCACACTCCCTGAGGCTGGCGGTACGATTGAGGCGGTGAAGGCCTTCATCGATTTCGACTTTCCCGATTTCAAAAAGATCTTGGAGAATAGCTCCCTCACGACCCATGAGTTCACGGCCACCTATGTGAACCCCGGCCAACCGCGGCAGAAGCTCACCCTTGACCCCACCCTGCGCAACGGCACGATTCAAATCCCCAATCTCCGCATTGAAAATGATGCCGGCCAAAAGCTGACGGGTCATCTCGAATTTTCGCCCACTCGCAGTACCTTAACGGCTCATGTAGAGGGGGCGCGCTTTGCGGCGCAATGGACGGACGACTACGCCGTTGACCTCACCAACCTTGTGGTAGACGTCAACTTTGGTCCGCAAGGTTCGCGGGCGCGCGGTAGTTTTTCCTCTGGCACGTTCACGTATG
>JBIIWL010000120.1:0-5972 GCA_044338885.1 Fibrobacteria bacterium | reverse complement strand
GTTCCTAGGGGAGATGCAACCTTAGACACCAAAATATCCGCAGCGTGATGGTGGTGGTCCGGGTGATGACCTTCGGGTTGTTTTTTGGTCTTCGTGGTTTGTGTCATGATTGTCTCTCGTTCAGACAGGAGCCTGTGAGCGGCTGGCCGCGATTTGATTTCGACGTGACAGGGCGCGGTTCCCAAGCTGGCCGCACGCGGCCATGGCCGCGTCGCCTTTGGTCCCGCGTATGCGGGCGTATTGCCCCAGTTCAAGCAGCAGTTTAAAGAACGCCGCCACGCGCTCCGGTGTGGGGCGTTGGTATGGTGAGTCGCGCCGCGGGTTGTAAGGGATCAGGTTGACGCACGTCGGCGTGCCACGCAGGTAGTCGGCTAAGAGCTGAGCCTGCTCAGGGCCATCGTTCACACCGGCGATCAAAACGTATTCAGCGAGGATGAAATCCGCAGGGCGGGGGAGAGGCCATTTCACAAAGGCTTCACGCAGCGCCGCCATATCATGGCTGCGGTTGATCGGCATGAGGTCGTTTCGCACGCCATCGTCAGGTGCGTTGAGGGAAACCGCGAGCCGTAACCCGCGAAGGCCGCCCTCGCGGCCCGGCATGCGCGCCGCCTCGGCAAGCCGGTTGATGCCGGGCACGCTCCCCACCGTTGAGACCGTGATCGAGCGCAGCGGAATACCGAAGCCGTGTTGGTCCGATAAGATCCGGATCGCCGTCATGACGGCATCGAGGTTGTCGGTCGGTTCACCCATGCCCATGAACACTATGTTCTCGATCGGTTCGTTTAAGACGTGCCGTGCGGTAAAAACCTGTGCGACGATCTCACCAGCGGTCAGGTTCCGTAAAAAGCCCATTTGGGCGGTTTCGCAAAACCGGCACCCCATTTTACAACCCACTTGTGAAGACACACACAACGTTTTGTGGTGCTTCATGGGGATCACGACACTCTCGCTTTCAAGCGACTTCTCTCCCAGGAGACCGGGAAGTTTGAGCAAAAACTTATACGTGTCTCCATCCCCTTGACGGTCGGTGATGTCAGGGAGGTTCAAAGTAAAGGTTTCGTGTACGCGCGCGGCCAAGGCTGGATTATCAGCAAACGCCGCGAGTGCTTCGGGCGCGAGTCGCGCCTTCTCATACACATCCTTGAATAACGCATCGGCATGGTACGCACCCTTGTTGGCGCGTGTGCTCTTCACGTTCAGCCGACCAAGAATTTCGGCCAGTTCTGTACGCGTGAGGGAGAGGATGTCGAGTGGCGAAGACACGGGGAGAAGTTAGGAAAAACGAGTATGGCCAAAGGTGGTGGGTTGGCCGTCAGCCGTCAGCGATCAGCGGTCAGGGATCCCTATGACCCTTCTCAGAAAGGATTGTCTTTCACGCGTTATAACCTTCGTTTGCCATTAGCCATTAGCCGTTAGCCATTAGCTGACCGCTGACTGCTGACTGCTGACCGCTGACTGCTGTCCTAGTTAGACTTTCACCGAGAACGGCGTGAAATTCGTGTGGGTGTCGTAGTAGTCTTCATGTTCGGCCTTCTTTAAAAAGGCGACAACGCGATACGTGACGGGTGTCATAAAGGCTTCCCAGGATGACTTCAACACATACTGGGCCATCACGACCTTGACGATATCCCCGGTTTCCCAAATGCCGTAAAACGCGATGAAGTAAAACAACCCGGAGTCCACAAACTCACCCACCATGGTAGACCCAATGGTACGCATCCACAAAAACTTTCCCTTGTTCCAAATCTTCATTTTGGCCATCACGTAACTGTTGGCAAAGCTGCCACACCAAAATGCGAGCATCGATCCACCCGCAATGCGCCACGCATTGCCAAAAACCCCTTCGAGCTGGCTTTGGTAGCCCTTCATGAAGGTGCTGTCGGCGGCAGGTAAGCTCACCACAACCCATGCCATAAACGAGGCGAAGGCCAGCGCACCGAACCCGGTCCAAATCACGCGGCGATCGCGTTTGAACCCGTAGACTTCGGTGAGGATATCACCGAAGAGGTAGGAGATAGGGAAGAACAAGACGCCTGCGCTAAAGGTGACGGCCCCGACGAAGGGCAGGTTGACCACGGCTTGTTTCGCCGCGCCAATAAAATTGGAGCACAGCAATACCGTCACAAAGGCGGCCATGATAAAGTCGTAGTACCGGTATTGGCGGGCGTGGTTCATGAGAGAAATAGTAGGTAGACAAGGACCGGTTGGAGGCTGTGGAAAACGACCTCGGGGTCGCAATAGACGGTGCGACCGTCCCCTCGCTAAGGTCTGGTGACGCGGAAAATCTCGGTGTGGTTTCCGGCGCGGAGCACGAGCACATAGACTCCGGGGTGTTGCGGGGTGGCCACGTGGAGCGCTCCTCCTGTAGACGTTTCAGTCGCGAAGACAAGTCGTCCCGTCACATCGGTCAACCGCGCCGTCGTGCCGAGGGGGCCTTGTACAGTCCATCCGGTTCCCATGATTTTGACGGTGAACCGTGACGCCGCTCGAAGCCGGGGGGCCTCTGTACGAATCGCGGTGGCGAGGCCGGGGCCTACGTTCAGATACATCACCTGGGTGAGGCGTTTGGTTTGGCCGACAAGGTGGGGGATGCCATCACCATTGTTGTCTTCTTGTGCGTAATTGTTGTCGTTGAGAATGGCGATGGTGGAGTCGTTCACGAAGGCGAGCCCTTCGGGTGTATCATGGGGCCAAGCCGTGCGCTCCATGAGGTCTCCCACAAGCAGACGTTTGCGCAACGGGGTGATGCCTGCGGCCACAAGGTTGGTGCTGTCCCCCGGGATGTATCCGAGCTGTTCTAAAGTTTTCAAGCCGCCTTGATAGAGCCGCCCGTTGCCTGTAGCATCGTTCGCGTCATGCACATCGCTGGTCAGCGGTACAATGTCGAGCCGATAGAGATCGATCCAGTCGTGACCACTACCATCTTCGCCGTGCTCGAGGGCCACGAACGATGAGTCGCTCAAGCAGGCCATCGCGCCGATTTTGACATCGCCCGGCACGCGCGTTCCGCCTTTGAGATCCATGAGGTAAACATGTTCTCGCACCGCGTCATTCGCGGGGTCGAGTATGAAAAACCGCAACACGCGCGTGCTGTCTTTGGCGTTGGACCGCTTGCCTGATGCGGTGTTATACAGGCCTCCCTGCATGAGGCCCGCGAGTTTGCCGGAAGGCGTGAGGCAGAGCGATTCAAGCCCGCGATTATCGCGGCGGCGTGCGAACACGCGGGGTAACCCGGCGCTGGGTCGCCATTCGCGCGTGATGCGTTTGGTGGTGGCATCCACGCGCACAATGCGGGGGCCCATTTCGTCGGCGAGGTAGAGGGTCCCATCGGCCGCGCGCGCGAGGCCTTCAAAGTCATAGCCGTTGGGGGAGGCCGTCACGCGGCGCATGGTCGCCGTGCTGACGACGGCCGAGTCAAAACGCATGCGCACGGCGACTTCATCGGTCGTCACTCGAGAACTTGGTAAACCGGTCACGAACCCCGTATCGAGACCACCGATACTATCGCGCGTGAGCGTTTCGACGCTATCACCCTGAACGCGCACGCGCATCACTTTTTGACGATGACCGGGATAGGCGAAAATTTTGAACGCCGTGTCGCCGGTGTTGTTGTTCTCAAAACTCACCGCCAAGCCACGATCTTGAACGGTCAGGAATGTATGGCCGGTGGCATCTGTGGGGTCGAGTACGAGATCTGAGAACCCACCTTCACGCATCATGGTGGTGGTACGGGGGTAAATGCCAGAAGTCTTGCTCCCCGCGAAATACCAACCCGTATCGGCGCGGCCGAGCTCGGCTAAGCGAGGCTGCGCCTTGAAGGTGTAAAGCGTGAGGTACTGAAAGGCCCACAGGGGAGCCGCGGTCGATACGAGGACGACCAGAGACGCGAGGAGACGGGAGGCAAGGGGCATTAAAGAAATTTAGGTCTCGGGCAGCCGTTCGTAGACCTGATTCTAAAAACTCATAAAACCCCGCGGGGACAAAATGCCCTCCTAGGGTTACCGCTTAGCCCAAATAGCCCGAATCATCCTGTAAATCGGGGCCCGTTGCGGCGGCATTGGCCAAGCGATCGGCACGCTCGTTCTCTGGTACGCCGCTATGGCCCTTGACCCATTGAAAGGTTGTGCGATGCTTCAGGCGCAGCCGGAGCATCTGTTCCCACAAATCAGGATTCATGGCCGGGGTGTTGCCTGCAGTTTTCCACCCGCGCGACTTCCACTTTTCCGCCCAACCCTCGTTCATGGCCTTCACGACATATTGCGAGTCGGTATGCACCGTCACGTCGCAACGTTCCTTGAGCGCTTCAAGCGCGCGGATCACGGCGAGAATTTCCATGCGGTTGTTGGTGGTGCGTTTGTACCCGCCGGAGAGTTCTTTGCGATGACCACCGCTGAGCAGAACGGTTCCGTAACCGCCGGGGCCGGGGTTGCCGAGGCAGCAGCCATCGGTCCACGCCGCCACGCGGGTTAATTCAGGGGTGTTTGATTCGGGGGTCACTGTCGGGCCTTCAGGTGAGCGCAATACGCGTATGTTCAAATCTCATTCGCCCTTACGCGTATTGCGCAAAGCGCAAGGCGGGGCCGTGGAGATTTTCAAACGACTTGAGCGCGGTATTCATGGCGAGGTCTTTGTCTTGATACCGCTTGCGCAGACATGTGGCAAAGACCTCCTTGAGGACGATACAATCGTATGTGGCGCGGTGTAAGTCGGCTTGGTTGAGCGAAAGGTTGGTTTGATCGCCGAGCTTACGCGCCACTTCGCCCAGGCGATGTGAGGAATATTCAGGCATGAGTTTACGCACAAATTTGAGGCTATCGATCACGGGGTTCTGTGGCATCACCAAGCCGTGCTTGCGTACGCCCTTGGCCACGAATTTAGTGTCGAACTCGGCGTTGTGAGCCACGAGCACCGAACTGAGACCGCAAAAGCGGAAGAAGCCTTGCAGCACGCCTTTGAGATCGGGCGCGTTTTCCACCATTTGATTGGTGATGTTGTTGATGCGTGTGGCTTCTTCAGGGATCATTTTGGTCGGCTTGACCAAACTTGAAAATTGCGCGGTTTCCAGGGCGGAGAGTTTGCCGTCGCGGCGTTCCAGCGTGAATTTCACCCCGGCTAATTCGATAATGTCTTCCTTCTCGGAATCAAGCCCGGTGGTTTCAACGTCAAAGGCGACCAAGGTGATGAAGGGAAGCACGGGAACTCCAAAGGCAAAATTCAAGGAAATATGGAAAGTGGAAAATGGACAGTGGGCAATCGCAACACGCTCATTCTTCCAGAGCCGCAGCTAAGGATAAAAATTCCGTTGTGCGCCCTGTTTGATTTTTTGCCTTGCGTTTTATTTCCCACTGTCCACTTCCCACATTCCATAGTTGAGGACGTTTTCAATCTCGATCGTACTCTTTGGACTAAATGGTTGGGAAATCGATATCGTGACTTTGGTCAATGGCCACGGCACACGTACCTGCGCCCACCCACCCAAGGTGAAGCCGTGCGGGGCACCAGCCGTCACACCCACAATGGGGAGTCCGCACGCCTGGGATAGCCATACCGCCCCCGGTTTACAGACCCCACGCGGGCCCCGGGGGCCATCCACCACCAAAGCCACCCAGCCGCCTTGAGCGTTTAGCTCTCGAGCGATTTGAAGCAGCGCGGGTGCGCCACCACGGCTGCTCGACCCTCGCACCACGCGGTAGCCAAGACGTGTTGCTGCGGCGGCTCCGAAGTCTCCATCACGACTCGATGAGATCAAGACGCGCATGGAGCGGCCCGCAAATGCGCGCAGGCATGGCAGCATATCGGCGTGCCACAGAACGAGTATACCCGATGTGGGGAGTGCACGAGACGGCGAAAATCGAGGACGTAAAGAGCGCACCCAAAGCGTCGCACAATACGAGAGGGCGCGCATCACAGGGAGAGCCGCTCGAGTTTACGGAGACTGAGTATTTAACGTGGCCGCCACCTGCTCGCGGTGC
>JBIIWL010000119.1:0-5979 GCA_044338885.1 Fibrobacteria bacterium | reverse complement strand
GCCGAAGAGCGTTTGCTCGAAAAGGGCCATGCCCTTGGCCTCGTGGATGATGACGTGCTGGCCAAGTTCCGGGATCGCCAGGCACGGCTCGCGGCGGTGCGCGCGCAGCTGGCCGAAGCGAAGGTGACCCCGCCGTTTATCAATCCCTTCCTGACGGCCTTGGGCGGTTCGGCGGTGACCGAATCGGTTCAGGCGTTGTCGTTACTGCGTCGACCTGAAGTGACGGTCCGCGGGTTGGCGGATCATTTGGGTATTTCCCTGGCCTTGTTATCGACGCCCGAAATCGTGGCGCTTGAGGCGGGGGAGAAGTATCAAGGATTTCTTGAGCGCCAACAGCGCGAAATCGACCGCACCCTGAAGCTCACGGCGCTGCGCATCCCCGCTGATTTTGACTACGAGACCGCCAAGGGTTTATCGGGTGAGTCGTTGCAAAAACTCGCGCAACGCCGCCCCCTTACCGTCGGCGATGCGCAACGCATCAACGGCGTCACCCCGGCAGACGTCTCGACGTTAATCTTCTACCTGAATCGTTAAACATGTATCGTATTCCCCTCTACCGAGCCTGCCCCCGCGCAGGCGGGGGGGAGAGGGGTTAGGGACGGGGAGAGGGTTTCGTTCCCCTTCTTGCTAAATTACCCCGTATGAACAACGAACCCGTACTCCCCACAAAATCCGCGCGTGAAAAAATCGGCTGGCGTTATATGATCGCCGGTTTTGTCATCATCGTCTTAGCGGGTGTCACGTATTATTTCGGGCCCCGCAGTGCCGACCCGTTATTGTACAACACGGTCGGCAACTACTTAATGGCGGCGGGCCTTGTCGTGTACGTCGTCGGCCGTATTCTGCGGTGGCGCGGACGCAGCAGCCGCACCGCGCCGTCTCAAAACTAGGGCGTGTGCCCTTCATGCTCGTGTAGGGGCGCGTCTACAACAGACGTCTTTTTAGCCAACGCCGAGCCGGGCCGAATCTTGAGGAACACCTGCCCCGAGAGCGGGAACTCACCGTAGTAGGGTATGAGGGCGTCATCGTGCAGGTTCAAACCACCTTGTGCGCCTAAGAAGAACTCGGTTCCCGCCACCCGGAGGACCGAACCCCCAACCCCCAAAGCAAAACCATACACCCAATACTGGGCGTCATCGTCGGGCGGTATTAAGTCCAGTTCGGCGCCTTCGCGCTGCAAGACCTCCCAGCGGCTCCAGAACTGCCAGCGTTTGCCGGTGAGGCTGGATTCATGCAGGAGCGAATGGGCCACCGTCCCGTGGTGCCCGGCGTTCATGCCCCACACCACGGTATTGGCGTGGCGCATGGGGTTGGTCATATAAACCGTACGGTTGCGCGTGAGGGCCACCGTGGTGCGATGGACATCATCGTGGCTGTCGGGTTCGGGTGCGTGAATCGCGGCATAGGAGGCCTGCAGCGACCACTGTCGCAGGTTTTGCGTGAGGCGGACGCTCCATGAGTCGAGTGCCCCAGCGTCGATCCCCAATCGGTCCTGGTCGGGTTCGCGCCCCCGGAACAGCGAGGCGTCGAGTTTGGTTCTGTAGAGGATGTAGCCCGCTGTGAGCACCCCGTGCGTGATGTGGGTCGCATCTTGAAAATGATGACCGAGGGGGGCGTCTGGGTTACCCCCGATCGAAGGGCGATGCATGAAGGCGGTGGGGCCGAGGGCTGGTTCACCGGGGAGACCGGCGTAGGCGAAGACGGTTTGGTGTGCGGTGAGCGGCTGCGCGTAAAGGGCTCCGAGCTCCATGAATAAATCATGGGGGTGTTGGCGGTCGACCAGGCCTTCGCCGGTTTGGTACAACAGAGGGTAGCCTTGGCGACCGACGGTCACGGGGTCCAGGGAGAGCATGCTGCGGAGGAGTAAGGTGCCGCCGCCGGGCATGCTACGCTGCGCAGAGACCATGGCCCAGTTGGGCATGTCGATCATGCGCCCGCCGCGCTCCAGATTCGGGTAATCGCTTGTGCCGGCGGTGGGGGTTGAATCGCTGCGCCAGCGGCTCTTGTTGTTCAGGTTGACGCTGGTGTACCGGATGATCGCCTCGCCGTGGGCCATCACCATCCAGTCGCCCAGCATAAAGTGCGTGGCATGTTCATGCACGTTGGTCCCCGCGGGCAGCCACGCCGTACCAGACCCGATGGGTTCATGGAGGATGTTGGGCATCACATGCAGCGCATGGTCGACGGGGGCTTGGGGGGCGGCGGCCGAATCTGCCGACATGGTCGACATGTCGTGCCCCTCATGGCCTTCATGGCCCTCGTGTTGGGCAAAACCGGGGAGGGCGCTCACAGTGAGGATGGTCAACGCGATCAGCGGGCGAACAGTCAGGAGCGTATTTAAGCGGCGCATGCGGTTCCTAGGAACGGGCGGAAGGACAACAGGGCTAATTTACAAGCCTCGGGGTCGGCTCGCCTTACAAACATCAGGTTTCAGTGCCTTGGGGCGGATGGTTTGTCCCCAGGTTCCCTCTCCCCACCCCGAGCCCCTCTCCCCGAGGTAGAGGGGAATACGATGACCGGGATCTACTTCGTGGTGAATGCCGGTTTAGCCCATCGTGTGACCAGCTCGGCTTTCCAGCCTTCAAATGTTCCGGCGACGATCTGTCTGCGGGCTTCGGTCATCAGGTCGTGGTAGAACGTGAGGGTGTGCAGGCTCGCGAGTTCGAAGGCCAAAAATTCACCGGCCACAAACAGGTGGCGGAGGTAGGCGCGCGAGAAGTTTTTGCAGGTATAGCACGCGCAGCGCTCGTCGAGGGGTTTATCGAGTTCTTGCGCATGGCGGGCGGCCTTGTAGTGCAGCGCGCCGTCCCACGTGTACACGGTGCCGTTGCGCGCATTGCGCGTGGGCAGCACGCAGTCGAACAGATCGACGCCGCGCTCGATCAGTTCAAGCAGGTTGGTGGGCGTGCCCACACCCATCACGTAGCGCGGCTTGTTGACCGGCATGAGAGGCGCACAATACTCGGCCACCTCGTACATCACGTCGGCGGGTTCGCCCACGCTGAGGCCGCCGAGCGCATAACCGGGCAAATCAAGCCGGGAAAGATGCTCGATCGCGGCCTGGCGCGATTCTTTATGCATGCCGCCTTGTACGATGCCAAAGAAGAATTGCGGGTAGCCATGCAGGGGCGGGTTTTTGTCGAGCCACTCCACCGCACGTTCGGTCCACCGTTGCGTGTACCCGAGCGACTTTTGCACTTCGGCCGGTGTGGCGGGGTAGGGGGTACACTCATCAAAGGCCATGATGATGTCGGCCCCGATTTGGCGTTGCGCCTTCATCACCGACTCGGCGGTAAACAAATGCTTGGACCCATCGATGTGCGACCGAAAGGTGACGCCTTCTTCGGTGATCTTGCGTAAGGTCTCAAGGCTCCACACCTGAAAGCCACCCGAGTCGGTGAGCATGGCGCGGTTCCAGTTGGCGAACCTGTGCAGACCACCGGCGCGTTCTAAAAGGTCGGTTCCGGGGCGGAGGTACAGGTGGTAGGTATTGCCCAATATGATGCGGGCCCCGGTCTCTTCGACCCGTTGCGGGCTGAGGGCCTTCACCGCCCCGGCCGTGCCCACGGGCATGAACACCGGGGTCTCGATCTCCCCGTGGGCGGTCGTCAAGCGCCCCGCGCGGGCTTTAGAGGCGGAGGAGGTGGTCTCGAGGGTGAAGAAGGGGGCGGAGGCGGTGGGCATAGGGGGGTAAAGATACTTCGGAGACCCTACAACCTCGGTACGGGGTCGTTGGTACTGAGTACTTGGTACAGGGTACTCGGTACGAGGACGCATTCGATAACCATTGAATCCGGCCTCAATGGTCGGCGATTATCATTGACGGAACGCGTCCTCGTCACGGATCATGCCGTTGATGCTCAGGTCTTCGTCGACATCGGGCCAGTGGATACCATATCCAGACCCTGAAATTTCAAGGTTTGCGCATTGCGCGGGCGTTGCATTGGCGAGTCGATTCGAGTGACGAGCGAGGTCAAAAGACCATGACTTTCCGTCTATGTCGATTCGCAGTATTTTGCCAATGACTGAAACGTTTTGAATGTCATGTTGCTTGGTCATTTCTTTAGCTCCTGAAATGAATTCCATTCCTCAAGAAAACAATCAAAGTGATTAAAAATGATTTTACGCACATTACGCTTCTCGGATGGGCTCATGCGATCCGAATAGGACTCAATAATTTCAAAGGCATCGACATCTAGCCAATATTTCCCATCGGCGTCCCCTTTGCTGCAATGAATAAGAACGGGCTCATTGCCTTCATTCGCATGAAAGTAAAACCGCCAGCCGGAGAGTTGTAAGATCGTCGGCATTTGCTTTCCTGGAATAGAGTTTCCAAAGGAAATGCAATGCTTGTGCCATTAACGACTCGCTCGATTTTAATCTAAAAATGCGGATAAAAATCCTGAGCGGTGTCAGTTAGTGAAACAAAGTGAAGTACCTAATTGCACCGAATCACGATTGATCACTCCAACAAGTACTCGAGCGCATCGCGTAAACGCTTCGCCATTTTGAGTTCCATGCCCGCAATGCGCGGCGGGTTCTTTTGCATCTCGGGGATCACCGCTGTTTTAAACCCGAGCCTCTGCGCCTCGCGTAACCGAGCCTCAAGCTGCGGCACAGGCCGTAGCTCGCCGTTAAGGCCTATCTCACCTAAGGCCAACGTGGCCGGGAGGGACCGCTTGCCCATGTGATTGCCGGCCACCGCCGCGGCGACGGAGAGGTCGATCGCCGGTTCGTCGACGCGAAACCCCCCCGCCAAATTCACGAACACATCTTGCGGGCCAATCTCAAGCCCCGCAAACTTTTCGAGAATAGCAAGCAGCAAGGTCAAACGCTTTTGGTCAAAGCCCATGCTCACGCGTTGCGGCATCGCATAGTTGGTGCGCCCCACCAGCGCCTGCACTTCGAGGAGTAGGGGACGGCTGCCTTCGAGGCAGCATGTGACCACAGAACCCGGGGCGCGGTCGTCGCGCGTTTGCAAGAAGGCCTCAGACGGGTTGTGTACTTGACGCAACCCGGTTGACCCCATTTCGAACACGCCGATTTCGTGCGTCGCCCCAAACCGGTTTTTGACCGCACGCAGAATGCGGTAGGCGTGGTGCCGCTCGCCCTCGAAGTAAATGACGGTGTCGACCATATGTTCGAGGATACGCGGCCCGGCGAGCTGGCCCTCTTTGGTAACGTGGCCGACCAGAAAGACCGCACACCCGGTCGACTTCGCGTGCACCATGAGCGCGAGGGTGGCCTCACGCAGTTGCGTGACCGAACCAGGCGAGGAGGACACATCGGGTTTGTGAACGGTTTGAATGGAGTCGATGATGAGCACTTGGGGGCTGGTTTCGCCGCAGCGCTTGAAGATCTCGTTGAGGTCGGTTTCGGCGGCGACGAGGAGGTCGGACCCCGGGGTTTCAAGACGCGCGGCGCGCATCTTGAGTTGCCCCAATGATTCTTCACCCGAGATGTAGAGGGTTTTTACACCACCGGCTGAGAGCAATGCGGCGGTTTGCAAGAGGAGCGTTGACTTACCGATACCGGGGTCACCGCCAATGAGCACCAGCGAGCCCTCCACCACACCGCCGCCCAGCACGCGGTCAAACTCGGCGATGCCGGTTGAGACGCGGTGTTCGTCGCGGGCCGGCACATCTTTGAGGGCCATGACCGAGCCCTGGGCGGATGAACCCCCACCAAAACTGGCGGGTAAATTATTGGAGCCAAGGCCTCGCGAGGAAACGGCAGCCTCTGAGGGCGCGTCTTTAAATTCGATTAAACTGTCCCACGTGCCGCACGAGGGGCAACGACCGGCCCACTTGGTGAAGGTATCACCGCATTCTTTGCAGGCAAAGATGGGGTTTTTCGCAGATTTCGAGGCATTTTTCGCGTCAGATTTGGCCATACCTTGAATATAAACGAATATCAGGTGTGCAGGGCACAAAATGGCACCATTTATTTGGTGGCGCGTTGGGATGGTTGCTGTGCGAT
>JBIIWL010000118.1:0-6003 GCA_044338885.1 Fibrobacteria bacterium | reverse complement strand
CTCGCACGATCATGGTGACTTCGTCATCATCATCAATGCCGATAAGGTTGCGATGACGGGTAACAAGCGTCAGGACATGCGCTACTTCAATCACTCGCAGTATGCGGGCGGCTGGCGCAATTTGTCCGTCGCGCAGGTTGAAGCGAAGCGTCCGGGTTACCCCGTGCGTCACGCCATCCTCGGCATGCTCCCGCACAACACGCTCGGCCGCCACATGGCCACCAAGCTCCACGTCTATGCCGGCGATAAGCATCCGCACGAGGCTCAAAAGCCGCAAGCGTACGATCTCCGCAAAGCTTCCTAAATCAACCTCTAGTAGATACACAGGCAAGGATCATCATGGCCACGCAAACTGCCGCACCGCTTAACCGGGCTACCGGTCGCCGTAAAACCGCCATCGCCAGCGTGACGCTCAAGCCGGGTACCGGCAAGCGCATCATCAACGGTCGCGAGTTCAAGGAATACTTCCGCAACGCCATCCGCGAGATGATCGCCGAGCAGCCCCTGACGGTTGCCGGTCTCTCGAAGGATTGGGACGTGATCGTCTCCGCCAACGGCGGCGGCGTTTCTGGCCAGGTTGGTGCCGTTCGCTTGGGCATTGCCCGCGCGCTCGTGGCTCACAACGAAGAACTCCGCAAGCTCATGCGCGAGCATGGTCTCCTCACGCGCGACAGCCGCGCCGTGGAACGTAAGAAATACGGTAAAGCCGGCGCTCGCCGCAGCTTCCAGTTCTCGAAGCGCTAAGCCGCCGACGAAAGGATTACACACATGTCGATTCCCAATATTCAGGAAATGCTCGATGCCGGCGTGCACTTCGGTCACCTCACCAAGCGGTGGAACCCGAAGATGCGCCCGTACATCCTCACCGAGAGCAACGGCATCTACGTGCTCGATCTGGAAAAAACCCAGATCGGTCTCAAGAAGGCCGTGGAAGCGATCCGTCGCGTGCGTCAGCAAGGCAAGCCTGTCTTGTTCGTCGGCACCAAGAAGACGCTCAAAGATTGCGTGAAGGAAGAGGCGCTCCGCGCCGGTCAATACTATGTCACCGAGCGCTGGCTCGGCGGCATGCTGACCAACTTCCCCACCGTTCGTAAGTCGATCAAGCGCCTCGAAGACATCGAAAAGATGGAAACCGACGGCGTGATGAAAGAACTGAACAAAAAAGAAGTGTTGGGTCTTGGCAAAGAACACGCCAAGCTTGAGGCCATCTTCGGCGGCATTCGCCACATGAAGACCCTTCCGGGCGCGCTCTTCGTTACCGACACCGAACACGAGCACATCGCGGTTCACGAGGCCAACCGCCTCAAGATCCCCGTCATCGGCATCGTGGACTCGAACTCGAACCCCGACCAGATCTCGTTCCCGATTCCGGGTAACGACGATGCGCTCAAGTCGGTCAGCTTGCTGACCCGCGTGATCGCCGACGCCCTCGCCGGCACACCTGAGGTGGCTCAGCCTGCCGCAGTGCCGACCCCTGCGGAGGAGATGGCCGCGAATGTCTAACGCTACCGTCGAAATCACCGCCCAAGCCGTCGCCCAGCTTCGCGAGAAGACCGGCCTCGGTTTGATGCAGTGCAAAAAGGCCCTTACGGAAACCGGCGGCGATATCGACGCCGCGATCGAATTCCTGCGCAAGCAGGGTGCAGCCGTAGCCGCCAAGCGTTCCGATCGTGAGACCAAAGAAGGCAAGATCGTCTTTGGCCGCGAAGGTTCAACCGTTTCTGCCGTCGAAATCAACTGCGAGACCGACTTTGTCGCCTCGTCTGATGACTTCGTGGCGTTCGCTGCCAAGGCCGCAAAGGCCGTGGCTGTGGGCAAGCCTGAAAACCTCGAAGCCGTCGGCGCGCTTTCAAGCGAAGGCTCGACGATTTCTGAGCTGAACACCGCTGTGATCGCGAAGATCGGTGAAAAAATCACCATCCGTCGCTTTGCCATCGAAACTCTCGGTGCCAGCGAAATCGCAGAGACTTACTCCCACATGGGTGGCAAGATCGGCGTTTTGATCAAACTCGCTTTTGATGGTACCCCGTCTGACACCGTGGCCCTGGGCGCTCTCGCCAAGGACCTCGCTATGCAGGTGGCCGCCAGCGCCCCGCTGTCCATCGACCCGAGCGGCATTCCCGAAGCCACGGTTCAGAAAGAACGCGAGATCGCTCGTGAACTGACTGAAAAAGAAGGCAAAACCGGCGATATGCTCGAACGCATCGTTGAAGGTAAGGTCAACAAGTTCTTCAAGGAAAACTGCCTCTTACAGCAGATTTTCGTGAAGGACAATAAGACCCCGATCGACAAGCTCCTGGCCGCAACGGCCAAGACCATCGGCGTGGAAAATCTCCGCGTCGCCGCGTTCCACCGGTTGCAGCTCGGGCAGTAGGGAGCGGCGGGATGTCCTCATCATCCGCCCCTTCATCCCTTCCTTCCGGAGTTTCGCCCGCTATGTCTGCAAATCCAACTTCGCCGCTGCGCTATAAGCGCATTTTACTTAAGCTCAGTGGCGAAGCGTTTGCCGGCGGTACCGAATTCGGTCTCGACCCCGACACGTTCACACGCCTCGCCAAAGAAGTACGCGAAGTCCATGAGATGGGCGTACAGATCGGCATCGTCATTGGTGGTGGCAACATCGTCCGTGGCGCTTCGCTCAGCGAGTGCGGCGTAGACCGCGTAACCGGCGACCAAGCTGGTATGCTCGCGACCCTCATCAACTGCCTCGTCATGCAAGACGCCCTCGAAAAGCAGGGTGTCTACACGCGCTTGATGAGCGCCGTCACGGTGACAGAAGTCGCCGAACCTTTCATCCGTCGCCGCGCCATGCGTCACCTTGAAAAAGGTCGTGTCGTATTGTTCGCCGCCGGAACGGGTAACCCCTACTTCACAACCGACAGCGCCGCGACGTTGCGAGCCATCGAGACACGTTGCGACATCTTGATGAAGGCCACCAATGTGGACGGGGTGTACGACAAAGACCCCAAGAAACACACAGACGCGGTTCGCTACGACTCGCTGACCTACACCGAGACCATCAATCGCCAACTCAAGGTGATGGATACCTCGGCGATTGCCCTGTGTCGCGAAAACGATATGCCGATCATGGTGTTCGACCTTAATACCGCCGGGAATCTCGTGCGTGCCGCCCGTGGCGAGCGCATTGGGACTCTGGTAACCGGCGACGCCGGCGTCGCCTGATTCTAAAGATCTGACGGAGATTCACATGCTTGACGAAAAATCCTTAGACGCCCGCATGCAGAAATCGGTAGAGGCCTTGCGTAAAGACCTCACCAAGATCCGTACTGGTATCGCCTCACCGGCCATGCTCGACAACGTGTTCGTCGACTACTATGGCACACGCACGCCGATCCCTCAGGTGGGTGCGGTCTCCGTGCCCGAGCCCCGCATTTTGGCGATCAAGCCTTGGGAAAAGGGTATGATGCAGGCCATTGAAAAGGCCATTCAAACCAGTGACCTCGGCATCAACCCCGTCAATGACGGCGTGTATATTCGTCTGGCACTGCCCGTGCTGACCGAAGATCGTCGTAAAGACTTGGCCAAAACCGCCCGTAAGGTCGGCGAAGAAACCAAGGTCGCCATCCGCAACATCCGTCGTGATGAAAACGATGCCTTGAAAAAGACCGCCAAAGACGCCGGCCTGTCCGAAGACGGCCTCAAAGACGAACTTGAAATCGTTCAAAAGGTGACGGACAAATACGTCGCCGTCATCGATCAGGTCATTGCGGAAAAAGAAAAGGACATCATGACTGTTTGAGGCAAGGCCTCAAACAGTCCATGGGGAGTTTTGAATTGGGGATTGGGAATAGAATAACCACTGTTCCCAACCGACAGCGCGCAGCCTCGCTCCACATCGACGAGATCCCGCGTCCGTATTCCCCATTCCAGATCCCTAATTCATAATTTTCCCCTTATGTCCTCCCCCGCGCTTACCCCTCCCCAGCATATCGCCATCATCATGGACGGCAACGGGCGTTGGGCCAAACGGCGCTTTCTCCCCAGGCTCATGGGCCACCGTGCGGGTACGAGCTCCACAAAAGCCATGGTCGAAGCCTGTAACGACCTCGGCGTGAAATACCTCACGGTCTACGCGTTTTCGTCCGAGAACTGGGCCCGTCCGCTGACCGAAGTCGATGCGCTCATGAAACTCATGATCGAAATGACGCGTCGCGAAATCGACGGCATGATGAAAAACAACGTGCGGTTTCGGGCGCTCGGCAACCTGTCCAAGCTGCCTGAGGCGACGCGCCTCGAGCTTGAAACCGGCATCGAACGCACCAAAAACAACACCGGCGTCCAGTTTAACATCGCGGTGTCTTACGGTGGTCGTGAAGAAATCGTCGATGCGGCGCGCCACATCGCCCACCAAGCCAAAGCAGGCACGTTAGACCCCGCTACGCTGGACGAATCCTCATTCGCCCGACACCTGTACTTGCCCGACGTCCCTGATCCCGAGCTGCTGATCCGTACCGGCGGCGATCTGCGCATCTCCAACTTCTTGCTGTGGCAAGTGGCCTACACCGAACTCTATGTAACCGATACGTTGTGGCCCGACTTCGGCAAAAAAGAATTGCACAAAGCGATCGATGAGTACCACAAGCGCCAGCGGCGCTTTGGTAAAGTGCTGGACGACTAACCTCGAGGTCCTCATGTCCGAACTTACCGTCCGCATTCTATCGGCCGTCGTCATGCTTGCGGGCGGCCTGGCTGCCCTCACACTGAGCCTCGAAAGCCGCTGGGCCCTGATGACCGCCGTGCTTGTGCTCGGCGCTTGGGAACTCTCCCGCCTGGCCGGGCGTAAGCTGGTCTCCCCCATCGCCCCGTGGGTCCCTGGGTTGGCCGTATTCGCCCTGTGCCTCCCCCACTACCCCGACCTCACCACACCCTTCCCCGTTTTGTGGAATTGGGGTGTGGCCCTTGTCTCGCTTTCGACCCTGATCGCCATCGCCTTTGCGCGTTTACAAATCACCGTGGTCGCCCCGTGGATCGGGCTGAACGCGTTCATCATCGTGTACCTCGGTCTATGGGGCGCCACGGTCTTCGGCCTCACCGTGCCCCAAACCGGGTTTGCGGGCATCGCCCCGTTCGTATTTACGCTGCTGTGTATTGCCGCTGCCGATAGCGGCGCCTACTTCAGTGGGCGCGCGCTGGGCAAACACAAATTGGCCCCTGAATTAAGCTCCGGGAAAACGCGTGAGGGGGCGGTCGGGGGCCTTCTGGCATCCATGGCCCTCGCGGCGATTCTCTCGGGTTATGCGGGCCTATCGCTCGCCGCTGCCTTGCTGTTGGGTGCGGTCCTCGCGGTGTGTTCCATCGCGGGGGATCTCTTTATCTCCGCGTTTAAACGCTGGGCGTTAGCCAAGGACACCTCGCACCTGATCCCCGGCCACGGCGGGGTGATGGACCGCTTCGATGCCCTCATCTTTGCCGCGCCGTTTGCGTGGGTGGGATTCAGAATTCTGACGTAAGCCTTACAGGCTAGTTGGTACGATGCGCTGTAAACCTTACGAGGCGTTGGTACCTCCACAGTGAGACCTTTCCTAGGATGTGGTGTGTGGGACGCCGGGATGTTTAAACGCAACCCGAAGGTTTCCGCGATTCACCAACGACAGGGAATCGTGTAATCGGTAGGGTACCAACGACGGTAGGACAGTCTCAATCGAGGGTACCAACCTCACTATAAAGTCACCGAAGAGGTAAATTCCCCCCATGTCCTCAACTAAAAACATCGCCCTGCTCGGGGCTACAGGCTCGATCGGCGATTCGTCTCTGAAGGTTTTGCGCCAACACCCCGACAAGTTCCGACTTGCGGGCGTGGCCATCGGCAGTAAGATCGACTTGCTCCTCCCTATCCTCCGTGAATTCAACGTGCCGCTGGCCGTCGTATTCGACCCCGCCGCCGCCGAACAATTGGCCGCGCAGTGGAAAGACGGCCGCGTGGTCGCCGGCATGGACGGCTTGCTCGAGCTCGTCTCCTCACCCACCATCGACTATGTGCTC
>JBIIWL010000117.1:0-6039 GCA_044338885.1 Fibrobacteria bacterium | reverse complement strand
CCCTCGGGTGAAGCGCCCGCATGCGATCTTGGGGTGCTCCGAAGCGTGCCACCACGAGATCGGCGTGTTTATGGCCCGCATCCTGCTCTTGCGGGCGGGGTGGACCGTGACGTATTTGGGGGCCAACGTGCCGTACGAAGAGATCGCAGGAATTCAAGAACTGGAACGCGCCCAATTGATCTGCATCAGCTTCGTGTCGCCGCTGGGCCCCGCGGATGTGCGCCGCTGCTTAAAGGTGCTCAACGCATTGCGGCAACCTCAGGCCCCCTATGAGTTTATGGTGGGCGGCTTAGCCTACGCCGCTGGTACGGAAGCCCAATACGAATCGGCCATTCCGTTAACCTTTGCCGCGTCGATGGAAGGGTTTGGCCATTGGATCGGGTCGCACTTTCCCATCGTGGCGCCGGCCCAGCGCGAACCCGCGGCGGTTGCTGCATGACCTTGAAGATGAACAGCGTCGAACCAAACCTCCGGACGAACTTCGGGTCGGTGACGCCGCCGCGGGATGCCGCGGGGGACGCGGGCGAGGGATTACCGCCCTGGCTTACGGCCATGGCCGAAAGCCTCGCCGAACAGACCCCGATGGAGTACCTCGCGCATCACAGCCATTCGTTCCGCTATGCCGCGCGCTTTTTGCCCGCGCCTTATGACGAGCGTGTGGCCGAGGTCTACGCCTTTTGCCGCTTTACCGATGACCTCGTCGACGTGGCCACAGAACGCGACCCGGCCATCTTGCGCGCTCGCTTAGGCGAATGGCGCACCTTGGCCCTGCGCGCCCATGGCGGCACGCCGTGCGGCTTTGCCCTGCTCGACCGCCCCTTACTGGAAATGGGGCGGCGCGGCATCCCCTTTGACTACGCGGCGGAATTGATCGAAGGTGTGGCCATGGATTTGCCCGCCCCTGTGGATGCGCACGAGGCCGACACCGGCGTGCCGTCACCGCGTCGGTATGCGACCCTCGCCGAACTTGACCTGTACAGCTACCGCGTGGCCTCTGTGGTCGGCTTGTGGCTCACACGCTTGGTGGGCGTGCACGATGCCGCCGTGCTGGAGCGGGCCGCCGATCTGGGCCATGCGATGCAGCTCACCAACATTTTGCGTGATGTGGGGGAGGATTGGCGCAACGGTCGACTCTACTTGCCCCTGGACGTATTGGCCCGCCACGGGGTAACCGAAGCCGACATCGCGCGCGCCGCCAACGGCCACGCGCTGCCGCGCACTTGGCCCCAGGTTGTGGAAGAGCTGATGGCCTCGGCAGATCGGCGCTACGCGCGGTCGCTGGATGCCGTGCGCGCCTTGCCCACATTTTTCCGCACGCCGGTGGCCGTCTCAGGCCTGGTGTATCGCGACATTCATACGGCCATTCGTAAAAACGGTCACAACAACTTGACCCGTCGTGCCCATACCTCCAAAGTGCGTAAACTCTGGCTGGGCGTGCGGGCGCGCTTGTGGTTGGCCGGCGTGCTGCCGGGCGGCTTGGCCGGGCGATCGCGCTCAGGGTCTGATGCGCCCCCTTCCGGTCGCAACGGCAAACCCCTGATCGCGCTGGTGACCTCGTTGTGTGCAGGCTTGGTCTTCGCGTCATCGCCCCTGACTCCCGCGGTGTCTGGCTCGGAGGGGTCCAAACCTCAAAAGGTGTCGGCCTCGTCGCAGGAGGGCAAACCGGTTGAGCCCCTCGAAGCGCGCGCCCTCACCCGCGCACGCGCCGAGCTTTCGCGGCTGGACGCCGCCTTGCGGAATACGCCTTTAGATTTTGAGCTGTCGCTCGCGCGCTTGCGCATCCTTCATTTGTTGAGCGTGCACGACGAGACGCTTCTGCCCGTCGCCCGCCGCGCGCGCGCTGAGGCGCACAAACTCGTCGATGGCGGAGTGGGTTCGAAAACCTCGTTGACCAAAGCCGAGGGTGCGATGAGGGCCTCGCTGGTGTTGGCCTATCGCGGTGCGCTCGATGTGGTGGAAGCCCGCCATGCCTTTTGGCCCAACGCGCGCTTGACGCCGCTGCGTCGTGGTTTGCCGCAGCTCGATACGGCCGTCGCACGGCTGCCCGACAATCCCGAGATCCGCTACCTGCGCCTGACCAGCACCTATTACCTCCCGTTTTTTTTAGGGCGCTCGTGGAGCGTACGCGAAGACTTTAAGTCCTTGGCCACGCAACTCCCCACCGCGCACGCGCAGTACCCGACCGACTGGTACGTGGCCCTCGTCGACTTTGTGCTGGACAAAGGCGACCTCCCCGAACAGGAAAAGCGCGCGTTGCGCGCCGCACGCACGGCGGCGCTGAGTGCGGGCGGCTCGGCTTCGGCGGCGGCGAGTCAACCCGACTATTCCGGCATACCCTAAGGTCGCCTCATGCCCCGCTCGACCGCGCCTTCAACCCCCAAACTTCCCGTCTTCGTGCCCCTTGTGGCCCGTGGGTTTGAATTGGTGTTTGATCGCCTCACACGCCTGATGCTTGCGGGCGTGCATGTGCGCTTCGCGCCGGGCTTGGCCTCGCGTTTGCCCGCCGATCGCCCGGTCTTGCTGATGGGCAACCATGTCAGCAACTGGGACGGCTTTTTGTACCGCGCGCTGCAACGGCGACTGCGACCTAAGGCGGTGACGTTTAGCGTGATGCTCGAACGCGAGCTGCGCCGTTTGCCTTTGTTTAGAGCCTTGGGAGGCCTGGGCATCAAACCGGGGTCGGCGACCTCGACCGCGGCCGCGCTGCGCGCCACACAGGCGTTGCGGCGCACGCGTCATGATTTTTTCATGAGCGTTTTTCCGCAAGGGGCGGTGTACCCGGCCTCGCGGCGGCCGCTGGGTTTTCAAGAAGGTGTGCGGGCGTTTGCGCGCGCGTTGGCACCGGTCACCATTGTGCCGGTGGCGATCCGGTTTGAACACCCGGCGAGTTTGCGGGCGCATGCATTCATCCTCGTCGGCGAGCCTCTGCACGTGGGTGTGGGGGGTGAGGGTTGTGGCCCCGGGGGCGAACCGGAGCGCGATGAGGTGCCCAGCCTCGCGGTGCTTGAAGGCCATGTGCAGGCCTTGTTAGAGACATTGGATCACGAATTGTGTGAAGCGGGAGAATCCGCACCTGAGAGGTTTGGTTCATGAACGCCTTGCCGTTTGAAGTCTTGCTGGCCACGGCCGCCACCGCTGTGTTGTGTGTGATGTTACTCGTCGCCTTGCTGAATACCTTCACCGCGCCGCGCGCCGAGGTCGAGGGCGAACTTGATGCGTATCGCAAGCCAGGCGATGTGGACTCCGAGGGTTTGCCGCGTGTGAGCCTGCTCGTGCCGGCGCGCAACGAGGCGCATAACGTGCCCATCTTGGCCGAATATTTAGCGCGCCTCGATTACCCGCATCTGGAGATCATCCTACTCGACGATGCCTCCGAAGATGGCACAGGCGCCGCCTTGGACGCGCTGGTACAGCATGTGGGGCGCACCGAGAGCGTGAGTGTGCGGTCGATCCGCGGCGCGCCTTTGCCGAGCCACTGGCTCGGTAAGAACTGGGCCTGCCACCAATTGGCGCAAGTGTCCACCGGTGACGTGCTCATTTTTTGTGATGCCGATGCACGACCCGGCCCGCGCGCCGTTAGGCGCACGGTGAACCTCATGGCGCGCTACCGCGCGGGGTGCGCCACCATTATGCCGCGCCAAATCCTCGGCAGTTGGGCCGAGCGCGCGGTGATCCCCGTGTTGCTGCACATCTCGCTGTTCTGCTTTTTGCCCTTGGCCTTGGTGCCGCGCCTGCCGTGGAAACGCATCGCGGTGGGCAACGGTCAGTGGTTGGCCTTTAGCCGCAAGACCTACGCCGCCATCGGTGGCCACGTGGCCGTGCGCGACAAGGTTGTGGAAGACATCGCTCTCGCTCAACGGGCGCAAGAATCGCGGCAGGGGTTGGTGGTCGCTCTCGGCCCGCGCACCTTGGATGTACGCATGTACCGCTCGGTGCGCGAGGTTTGGGATGGGTTCGGCAAAAACGTTTTTGTGGTCACCGGCGGGTCTTTTTTAACGGCGCCCTTGTTCGGTGGTTTTTTTGCCCTCATTCATATTTTGCCCTGGCTGCTCTTTGTGTTCAACCCCGCCTTATGGCTCACGCCATTGCTCCTGTTGATCGTCTGTCGTGTATTGACCGCACGCGCGCTGGGTGAAACGCCGCGCGCCTTACTGGGCCAAATCGCGGGCTCGTTGCTCGTGCCCCTGATCGCCGCCCGCTCACTTTTGAACAACCGCAGAAAACGCCTGCTCTGGAAGGGACGGTTGCTCAACACGACGGCCGCCCCGGTGACTGCACTCCCCGACACGAATCCTTAAACAACCGGTGGGGCCGTTACGGCACCTCACCACCACCCAAACAACCCGGTTTACCGCACACACAACCCCCGAAAACACTATGACACAGCAACCTCGTAAAAAACCGCAAACGGCAATTGTGATTGGCTCTGGCTTTGGTGGCCTGGCCTCGGCGATTCGCTTGCAAGCCTTGGGTCTTCAGGTCACGATCGTCGAACAGCGCGAACGCGTCGGCGGCCGTGCCTATCAGATGAAAGAGTCGGGCTACACCTTTGATATGGGGCCCTCGCTCATCACCGCGCCCTCCATCATCGGTGCGGTGTTCGAACGTGCCGGTAAAAAGTTGGACGAGGTCTTGCCGCTCATGCCGCTCGACCCCTTCTACCGGGTGTTCTTTCACGACCACTCGCGCTTTGAATACAACGGTTCGCCCGAAGGCATGAAGTCGGAAATGCGTCGCTACAATGCGGCCGATGCCGAGCGGTACGATGACTTTATGGAGGCCATCAAACCGATTTATGAAGAAGTGATTTTAAAAGGGTTGGGCAGTCGGCCGTTTGGCGACCCGCTCACCATGATCAAATTCGCGCCCACGGCCATCCGCTTGGGTGCCTGGCGCACGGCCACCCAGTTTGCGGACAAATATTTCAAAGACTGGCGTCACCGCTTTGTGTTCAGCTTTCATGCGCTGTACATCGGTGGCAACCCGTTCCATTGCCCGGCCATCTACCAAATGATCCCGTACCTCGAGCGCGCTCAGGGCGTGTGGTACACCCCCGGTGGCATGTATTCGCTCACCAAGGCGTTAGAGAAAGCCTTTGTGGATATGGGGGGCACCGTGTTGACCTCAACACCGGTTCAGCAGATTCGGGTGGGGGAGGTCGCGGGCCGTAAGGTGGCGCAGGGTGTTGAAACGGCCGCCGGGTTTATGCCCGCCGACATGGTGGTGAGCAACGCCGATGTGGGCTTCACGTACGCCAAGTTGATTGCGCCCGAGCACCGTCGCAAGTGGACCGATGCCAAGGTGAACAAGCAAGAGTTCACCATGAGCTGCTTCTTGATGTTCTTGGGGATTAAAAAGCGTTACCCCGAATTGGCCCACCACACCTTGATTTTGGCGGAGCGGTATAAAGAACTGCTGAAAGATATTTTCAAGAACAAGATTTTGCCCGACGATTTCAGCATGTACCTGCACGCCCCCACGCGCAGCGATGACAGCATGGCCCCTCCGGGTTGCGAAAGCCTGATGGTGCTCGTCCCGGTCGCCAATCAGCAATCGGGCATCGATTGGAAAACCCAGTCGCAACCCTATGCCGACAAGATCCTCGACTTTTTGGAACAGTGGGGGCTCACCGACCTGCGCGACAACCTCGAGGTCTTTAAACTGTTCACCCCCGATGATTTCGAGTCGCAACTGTCGGCGTGGCGGGGCAACGCCTTTGGCATTGAGCCGCGCCTGTCGCAAACCGGCTACTTCCGTCCGCACAACCGGTCTGAAGACGTGCAAGGCTTGTACTTTGCAGGGGCCGGCACGCACCCCGGCGCCGGCGTCCCTGGTGTCATGCTCTCCGCCGAAGCCGCGGAGAAATGCTTCATCGAGGACTGGCCGGTCTTGAAAAAGTAGGGTAGGGGGTAATGGGTAAGGGGTAGGGGGAACAAATCGAACACCAACTCGAAGCTACCCCACCTCGCTCTTCTATATGTGGAATGCAATGAACCTAAAACTTGATCATTGTGGCTCGACTCAAACCGGGTCGGTCCG
>JBIIWL010000116.1:0-6162 GCA_044338885.1 Fibrobacteria bacterium | reverse complement strand
ACAACCTGGTGAAGCGTTGGTGCGTTTGCATGCGGCCGCACTCAATCATCGTGACTTATGGATGCGCCAAGGGGCCTATGGTCAGATGGCCGGTTTGCCCTGCACGCTCGGCTCGGACGGTTGCGGAACCGTGGTTTTGGTGGGGGCGGATGCGGACGCAGGGTGGCTGGGCCGCCGCGTCGTCATCAATCCGTCACTCGAATGGGGTGACGCCGCCGCGGCCCCGGGCGCTCACTGGCGGATCCTCGGCGTTCCCAACCACGGGACGTTCGCGGAATATCTCTGCGTTGCGGTGTCACAACTGTACGACGCGCCCGCAGACTGGTCTGCCGAAGAGGCCGCCGCGCTGCCGCTTGCAGGCCTTACGGCGTATCGCGCGTTGTTCACGCGCGGCGGCCTGACGACCACGCCGCCACGCGAGGGAGAGCAACCCGCGCGGGTCCTCATCACCGGGATCGGCGGCGGGGTCGCCCAATGGGCGCTGCTCTTGGCGCGCGCCGCCGGGGCGCAGGTGTGGGTCACCTCAGGCTCGCCAACGAAACTCACGGCCGCGCGCACCGCCGGAGCCGCAGGGGGTGTGCTCTACACCGAAGACCATTGGGGCGAGGCGCTGTCGAAAACCGCAGGGGCCTTCGATGTGTGCATCGACAGCGCCGGCGGCGCGGGATGGAGTGAAATTATCGACGCCCTCGCGCCGGGCGGGCGCTTGGTGTTTTTCGGCGCCACGCGCGGCGCCGGCGAAATCCCCATGCGCAAAGCATTCTTCAAACAGATTTCGATTTTAGGGACTTCAATGGGGTCGCCGCACGATTTTGCAGATCTGTTGTCGTTGGTTGCCGCGCACGCTGTGCGCCCGCCGCTTGATGCCGTCTTTGAGTTCAGCGACATCGAAAATGCTTTTGCGCGTATGGCTGCGGGCGAGCAGACGGGTAAAATCGTTTTGCGAATTTCGTAAAAGCGAAATAAAAAAGCGCCCGCCGAGGCGGACGCTTTTTGAATGATCAACGTCGAACGCGGTAAAGCGATTAAGCCTTGTACTCGTGCTTGTACAGTACGAGACCCGACAAAATCTTGGGCGCGAAGAACGTCGACTTCTCGGGCATGACGATCTCGGAGTTCTTCATGCCGGCATTGGCCACGGCGATGAGTTCATCGATCGACACCGGATGGAGCGCCACGGCGAGGTCGTACTCACCATCATCCACTAACTGCTTCATGGTCGCCAGGTCCCATTCGGGGTAGTAGTCGAAGTGTTCCTTTTTCAGGATCATCGAATGTTCTACACCCAGGTGAGGGTACACTTCGCGCTCCAAGATCGAGCAATCGAGCCCACCCACCACATCGGTCGGAACCTCTTTGGCGGCGAGTAAAAACGCACCCTCTTTGGTGTACAAGCAAAAGTGGTTTTTGGGGGGCGTGACAAATTCGGCGACCGGTGTGAGGTTGAACGCCGCCTTGATTTGGGCGAACGGCACCTTGCCGTTGATCACACGGTTGTAGGCCAAGATGCGGGCATCTTCGACGATGTAGGCCATCGCATGCGTCTGCCCGCCCAGCAAGGCGGCGTGGTAGCGATGATGGCCGTCGGCGATATACAGCGGGTTTTCGGCCACGACGGCTTGCAGGGCTTCGCCTTCGGCGGAGTCTTGTGCCACGCGCCATACGCGCGTGTGAATGCCGTGGAGGTCGTTGAGTTCGCGGAAGTCGCTGGAGAACTCGTAAAACGGTTTGCCCGTATCCCGCACTTTATTGAGGATGGGGCCGATGGCGGATTTGGTCAAAAGGAAAATCGGTTCCAGCGTGTAGCCGGTTTCGATGGTGACGGCGAGGCGCCCTTTGACCTTTTCATCGAAGGTCTTCTCATGGCGGATCACATTCCCTTCGGCATACGGAGAAACCTCCACCGCCGCGAAAAAGCCTAGGCGTGCCCCGCCCGTCCAGGTTTGTTCATACACGTAAAAACAGGGCTCTTCATCCCCCACCAACACCCGCTGCTTTTGCAGCAAGGCGAGGGCTTCAGCCGGGTTGGGCCCGAGCGTGACGTGGTAAAAAGAACTCGGGTTCTTTTTGAGGAAGGCCTCCAGAGGAGAGCCCTCCTTGATCACATCGTAAGGGGGCGTGACGAGCCGGGCCGCTGTTTCGGGCGCTGGGCGTAAACCTTGTAATCCTTGGATTTTGGCCATGTTATTTCCTTGGGAGGGGTAAAAAGGTAACTCTCCCGGCCAATTCAAAAACACCTATCTTGCAAACTTGGCCGGTGCGCCCTTTGGCGGAGAAAGCCCATGACTCATTACGCGCGCCTCACAGACCTACCCGCCGCTCCTCAGCGGGCGGTGATCATCAACGTGGGCACCAAAACCGTGACGACGCTGGCCTTGCTGAGCGCCTTAAGGCATGCCGGCATGCCGGTTTTGCTGATCGATTGCGAGTATGGGGACGGGAGTCTCGCTCATTTTACCGAACTGATGAAAACCCATGAGTTCGACCTGCTCTCCGCCCCGCTCCAAAAACACGGGAAAACCCTAGACTGGTTGTTTTCGACCATTGCGGACGACGCGGTGTTGTTGGTCGACTCCGATGTCGAAATCGTGGATCCGGACATCATCCGCATGATGAAATCCTTTATTGATGAGCCGACCGTGTTCGGGAGCGGGTTCGTGCATGGCCCCTGCTGGCTTCATGATCGCCCCGGAATCGGCTACTACCAAGAGCGGATGTGGATCCCCCTGACCCTGCTGAAGACCGCCCGGGTGCGTGAAGCGTTGAGGAGTGGGCTGTCCTTTATCGACCGTACGATTTTAAACGACGTCGCTGGTTCCAAACTTTTATCCAGGCTGCTTGCGGCACGCTTCCGACTGCCCGGCATGCGCCAAAGCAAACTTTCGTGGCTGAACCCTTTTAGGAATACCTATAACGGCCACAAACCGCCCTTCGTGTATTGCGACACGGGTGCGGATGTTTACCAGTATCTGAAGTACCAGCGCGGGCACAATTTTGTCGGGTTTCCGGCAGAATTACACGAACGTTACGCGTTCCACTTTCATGGAGCCACGCGGCGTACGCTCGATGCTTCGGACTTGAACTCACTGCAGCACGGGACAACGGATGTGGTTCCGCAGCGGTTGGCTGAAGGGTATGGCGTGCGTGTGGATTGAATCGTGCGCAGACTTGATTCACAAGGAAAGCGCGTGGACCATCATTGAAGCGCCGCAGACGGGCAAGTGGGATCTGCAAACTGATCGATTAGACCGTCGAACTTAAAGGTCTCCTTTCGGAGTGACATTAAAGCCGGGTCGCGGAAATCTTCGGATCGTAAGTTTGTGAAAAGGATTTTAAGCCTGGAATATTTCCTGATAAAAGGAACGGCATGGCCTGATCGATTTTTTCATCAGCCCAATTCCACCAAGCAAGCTCTTGTAATACGTCAACATCTTCTTGAGGAAAACGGGTTCTGATGACTTTTGCCGGATTTCCGGCCACAACCGTATAGGGAGGCACAGATTTTGTAACAACAGCCTGAGCTCCGACGACGGCACCGTTACCGATTTCCACGCCCGACATGATCGTCGCTCCATAACCGATCCAGACATCACTGCCAATGACCACATCACCGCGGGTCGCCGGATGCCCCTCAAATTGTTTCGCGGATTCACGGAACACTGGGAACGGGTAAGTGGTCAGCCAGTCAATCCGATGGTTTCCGCCGAGGAAAATGGTGACACCATCCGATATGGAACAAAAAGCCCCAATCTTCATCGTCGCGCGTTCACCCCAATGGAAGACATGTGGTTCCCCATAGGTCCCTCGCCCCACTGAAAACCTTTCCCTGATCGGGAGCGGCGCCCCTGGTTCTGTGCGGAAAAGTCTCAAAATTCGGCTTAAAAGGTGGGGCAATGTTGCTCAACTTTCTTCCCTGTTCAGGGCGCAATCAGAGAGATAGGTTCAGATACCACAGAACTTCAGCAGCTCACCTTCCACTTACCAAAATAGCACCTTGCCGTCGGAAGGTTTGAACCCGTCTGTTGACGATACCGTTGACTTCAGCAGCACGCCTCTGTCCAATGGCCTTGGCAAATGCCCTGTTTTGGGATACTTTTCCCACCTTCCCGCCACTTTAGCTCAGTTGGTAGAGCGGCTCATTCGTAATGAGCAGGTCATCGGTTCAAATCCGGTAAGTGGCTCCACCCCCCTCTCTTTGCGACTTCTCCATCAAAACGAGACTTGCTCTCCTAGTTTTGACTGGGCGGTGCCGCGTCCGATTGATAGATTACCCGGTCTTGCCCTAGGCGATCCGCGCCGCGGTGCGAAGCATCGCACCTATTGAACCCACGGACGATCCATGAGTAAAAATCGCGAACTGACATTCAACATGCTGGATATCGTCCATGTTCTGATCAAACGCAAAATTCCAATCTTGGCATTTGCGTTCGCGGTTGCAGGCATTACCGCCATTATAAGCCTTTTGGTGACGCCTCGCTATAAAGCAGAAACGGTTCTGCTCCCTCCCTCCAGCACCTCTGAGTCAGCATTCGGTCGAATTCTGGGTAGCACACCCCTAGGAAAACTGGGCGGAGTGAGCCGAATGCTTGAGGGTACAAGTTCGGATTTGACGAACACTTATATGTCCATCCTTGGCAGCCGCTCACTGCGGCTGGACATGATTGAAAAATTCGATTTGGTCAAGGTTTATGAATTCGATAAACAAGACAAATTCTTTATCGAAGACCTTCTGAAAGTATTGAACCGGAAGATCAGCGCCGGACTGAGTGAAGATGATGGCACAATTATCATCGAAGTGGAGGACGAGGATCCGGTTCGTGCTGCTGAAATGGCGAAATACATGGTTTCACAGCTCGAAGTCATTTATGTCCGCCTCACCACCGAAAAAAACCGCAACTATCGCATCTTCTTGGGCCAACGCCTCGACAGCGTGAAAATCACGTTGAAACAAACCGAAGAAGAGTTGGTGCAGTTTCAAAAAAAGCACCGCATGTTGGATGTTGAAGAGCAAGGCAAGGCTACGATTTCAACCGGCGTGAGCATTGAAGCGCGTTACATGACGGCGCGCACCAGTCTCGAGATCGCGCGTAAGACGTTCTCGGAAGATCACCCCAGGGTGCGCGAGCTCAAGGTGCAGCTCGAGCAAATGGATAAAGTGCGTCAAGAAATGACCAACGGTCGAGTATCCGACTTTTTACTGCCATTCGGAGAGAGCCAAGATCTGGGTCTCGAATATTTACGCCTCAAGCGCGAGTTTGAAATTCAACAAGCCATCCTAGAGTTTATGGTACCGCAGTACGAACAAGCGAAATTCGAGGAATCCAAGAATACGCCAAACGTGCAGGTGCTCGACCCCGCCGTGACCCCTGAAAAGCGCATTTTCCCGAAGCGGAGAAAAATGGTCCAGGTCGCCTTTGCGGCATCCTTTGTGGCGGCGTGCGCCTTTGTGCTCCTCTTGAACGCCTTCAGAGAATACAGATCGGCAAACCCCGAGGGTTACTCGAGAGTCGCCGATATCGGCCGATCGCTATGGACCATCAGAACCAAGCGCTGAGTCAGGCCGGGTCGACGTATCGGTTCCAAGGCACGAGGCTTCTCTTTATTTGGGCAGCCCTCGCCGTCATCGCTGCCGTAGCTCACATAGCAGCACAACCGCTGTTCGCCATGCTCGTCCTTCCCTTAGTTCTGGTTTTTCAGAGACTGAACGTTTATCGGCTTCTCGTTCTGTTGTTGACCGGCTTCCTCGTCTTTTTTCCACCTCAAGCAGACGGGTCTTTTTACTTCTTTCTTTTCACGCCAGAAGTATTCGCAATCCTTTTCGTTTTTTTGGTTGCGTTATCCAGGACCTCTGCACAAATCCGAATTCCTATTAATTCGGTATTGTTGCCCATCTACCTATTTGCGGGCTATGTCGTGATTATGGCAATCCCCACGCTCATCAAAGGTTCTCGATTAGACGCTTGGGCGTTTGACCTAAAGATGGGCCTCACTTTTTTCCTGCTCCCTATCCTGCTTTTGCTGGATAATACGCGTCGCGAACCTAAAAAAGTGATGCTTCTATTGCTGACTTTTGTTTTTCTAACCGCAGCACATTCAGTCGTCGTCATAATCCAGTTTTTGATCACTCAATATCGTGTAGGCAGTTGGAACGAAATTTTCGTT
>JBIIWL010000008.1:0-19367 GCA_044338885.1 Fibrobacteria bacterium | reverse complement strand
CTATCGCCTACAGGCCCTGTTGGATGCGGTCAAGGGCGGAGACGACCCGGCACACAAACTGCCACCGCTGTTCGGAATCCCCTTTGCCGTGAAGGACAACATCGACGTCGCCGGGGTGACCACGACGGCCGCTTGCCCGGGGTACGCGCACGTTCCGGCTGAGTCCGCGTTTGCGGTGCGCAAGTTACTCGAGGCCGGCGCACTCTTCATTGGTAAAACCAATCTCGACCAATTCGCTACTGGCCTTGTCGGCACACGCAGCCCGTATGGCGCGTGCCCCAATCCCTTTAACCCGGATTATATCACCGGAGGATCAAGTTCGGGTTCCGCACTTGCGGTCGCTACAGGCATGGTGTCGTTCGCATTAGGTACCGATACGGCTGGGTCAGGCCGTGTGCCCGCCGCTTTTTGCAATCTCGTGGGCGTGAAACCCACGCGCGGTCTGGTGAGTACACGGGGCGTTGTACCGGCGTGCCCCAGTCTCGATTGCGTCACCGTGTTTGCCCACAGTGCCATCGAGGCGTACGCCGTGCTGCGTGTGATGCAGGGGTTTGATCCCCAAGACCCTTGGTCGCGCAAACCGGCCTCACCCAACAACCCTGCGGCCTCAATCTTCACCCCCCAAACCACTTTCATTCCGGGCTCGACGTCGCACGCCACATTGAATTCATCAAGCCTGCCTCGCCATTTTCGGTTCGGCGTTCCGTTGCGTGGTCAACTCGACTTCGAAGGCGATGGTGCTTACGAATCGTTATATCACCATGCCGTTGAACGGTGGTCCGCGTTGGGCGGCACAGCGGTCGCCGTCGACATCGAGCCGTTACTCGAATGCGCGCGCCTGCTGTATACGGGCCCGTGGCTCGCCGAGCGTGCCGAGGCGATAATCGGCCCGGGCACCTTTGGTGCCGACCACGCCGAAGACTTACTGCCCTTGCTACGCACCATCTTAGAGCCGGCGCGTACCATGACCGCGATCAATGCGTTCGCGGGTTTCCGCACACTACAAGCCCTGCGTCGCGCTGCCGAACCGCTTTGGGATTGCGTAGACTTTTTGCTTTTACCCACGACGCCCACGATTTTTACCCAGGCACAGATTACTGAAGAACCGCTGTCGCGTAATGCGGTGCTCGGGCGCTTCACCAACTTCGTCAACTTGATGGACCTCTCCGCCGTCGCCTTACCTGCCGGGTTTCGTGAAGATGGTTTGCCGTTTGGCATCACGGCGTTGGCCCCCGCATTTTGTGACGATGTGTTGGAGCAGGTGGCGCAGGTGTGGTCGCCGGGTGTGGTGCCCGCCACGCCTCTGGATTCGCCCGAGTACGGGCACGCGGGACGCACGTCGTTGCTGGTCTTTGGGTTGCATATGACCGGGTTTCCGCTGAACCATGAATTGACGAATCTTGGTGCGACCTTCGAAGCGACGGTGAGTACGTCGACACGCTATCGTATGGCTTTGATCAAGCGGGGCGAAAAGCGCTTGCCAGGGGTGTGGCGGCAAACCGGTACTACCGGCGTGGCCCTTGAAGGCGAGCTGTGGTCGGTGCCCGATGAGTCCATCGGGGCGTTTTTCACGCGCGTGCTGCCGCCGTTATGTTTGGGGTCCATCGAATTGGGCGATGGGCGGTGGGTCAAAGGGTTTTTGGCCGAAGGCGCGGTGTGCGAAGCCGCAGAAGACATCAGCCGGTATGGTGGGTGGAAGGGGTGGGCGTTGGAAAGCTGACAGCGGTCAGCGATCAGCCAGACTCATAGAGGTTGGCTAACCTTTCTCTACACAATGACCATTTTCATGGGTTCGCTGACGGCTGATCGCTGATAGCTAATTTGACCTCATATGCCTTCTGATCTTTTATCCGTTGCGGATGCCGACCACATTTTGGCCGCAGTGTGCGCCGCCCCAGGGGCGCAGTGGCCTGCCGAAGGTGTGCCTCTGGTGAGTGCCGCCGGGCGGATTCTACGCGAGGATGTTTGCGCAGATCGCGCGTACCCGGCGCAAGACCGCTCCCGTATGGATGGCATCGCGATTCGGTTTGAAGACCTGACCGCACTCGAATCCTCAGGGGCTGCACGCACGTTTTCTGTCGTGGGGCTGGCGCGTGCGGGCGATCCCCGGCTTACATGTGCGGCGCGCGCGGCGTGTGTCGAGATTATGACCGGCGCGGCTGTTCCGCACGGGTGCGACACCGTGATTCCCTATGAAGAGGTTCGCATCGAAGAGGGCGTGGCGCATGTGCTTGATGGTGTGACCGTGCGCCCGGCACAATGTGTGCATCGCGAGGGTTCTGACTGCGCGGCCGGTACGGTGCTCGTGTCCTCGGGTACGCGTCTGACCGCCGCGCATGTGGCGATCGCGGCTTCGGTCGGCAAGCATGACCTGTTTGTGGCGCGCCGTCCTCGCGTGTCCATCGTCGCCACAGGTGACGAACTGGTGGCGGTGGACCAAGTGCCGCTCCCTCATCAACTTCGGGTCTCTAATGCCTACGGCCTCGCCGCGCTTTTAGCCCCGTGGGCCGATACGCGTATTCATCGCGCGAGCGATGACCCCGACATGCTGGCCGCGGCTCTCCGCGCGGCGCTTCTCTCGTTTGATCTGGTGCTTGTGAGCGGCGGGGTCTCTGCCGGCAAGTTCGACGCGGTGCCATCGACGCTTGAAGCGCTGGGGGTTCGCAAGGTGTTTCATAAGCTCGCTCAAAAACCGGGCAAGCCCTTATGGTTTGGATTGTACGATGGCCTGAATGAATCGTTTCCCCCTCTACCTCTGGGGGAGGGGTTAGGGGTGAGGGTAACCCCACAAATCCCTGTCTTTGGACTCCCCGGGAACCCGGTGTCTGCGCTTGTGTGCGCGCGCCGTTTCGTTTTGCCACTGTTGTGGGCTAAGCTCGGGTGGATAGCACCTCCGACGGAATGTTTACCGCTGGGGTCGGCTGTCGATGCGCCATCACGCCTTACGCACTATCTCCCCGTAAAGTTGGAAAAACGGCCTGAAACAGGGGCTCACACCGTGGCCGAACCGCGCGCGGTCAATGGCTCGGGCGATTTTGCGACTTTGGGCGCCTCAGATGGTTTTGTGGAGCTCCCCGCGTCACAAAACCACTACCCGGCAGGCGCACAAATGGCTTTCTTTGCATGGTCGCCATGATCGCCCGTGCCCCCCATATCGCCCTCCCGACCCTTGATACCGCCTTGGCGCATGGGGCCGCCCCTTTGATCGACCCTGTGGGGCGGGTGATGCGCAAATTGCGGGTTTCACTGACCGATGCGTGCCAATACCGTTGCTTTTACTGCATGCCCGAGCATGCGACCTTCACGCCGAACACGCAGCTGCTCGCGCCGCACGAATACGAATCGATTTGTGGTGAGCTGGTCTCGATGGGGATTGAAGAATTGCGCGTGACCGGCGGCGAGCCCACCGTGCGCCCTGAGTTCCGCGAGATCATGACGGTGCTGTCAAAGGTTTCGGCGCGTCGCCTCAGCCTCACCAGCAACGGCCAATTGCTCGCGCGTCATCTCGAATTTTTGCGTGACATCGATTGTACGCATTTGAACATCAGCCTCGACAGCCTCGATGCAGGGCGCTTTGACCGTATCACACGCGGCGGTGATTTTCGCACTGTGATGGCCTGCATCGAACAGGCACAGACGATGGGATTCACGCTCAAGGTGAACGCCGTGGTGTTCCGCGGCATCAACGACGATGAGCTCCCTGACTTTGCGCGCTGGTCTGCCGCCTCAGGTATCGAAGTGCGGTTTCTCGAGTTCATGAAAATCGGCCCTGAGCATACCGCCACGTTCGATCGCTTTGTGTCGGCCGATGAGATGATCGCCTCGCTGACGCCGTACGTTTCGCTCGAGCCCGTATCCGTCGCCGCCGATTCGACCTCGTTCGTGTTCAAAACCCCCGATGGCGCGCGTCTGGGGTTTATTGCCTCTGAGTCGAAGCCGTTTTGCGGCTCGTGCTCACGCCTCCGATTGTCGGCCACAGGCACATTGCGTTCCTGTTTGATGAGTGAGCAGGGGGTGACGTTGCGTGGCCTTCCGGTCTCCGGCTACGCCGAGGTCCTCAAGACGGTGTTGTCGATGAAGCCCACCGGGCGCATCCACCACGTTGACCAGGCGATGCACGAGATCGGAGGGTAGGGATAATGGTGGTCAATTCCAAGTTAGCCGGACGTCGGACGTTTGAAGTCGGGCGTGCAACGACCACAGCTCTGGTTTGTTTTTCCTTCCATCTTCCGACTTCCGACTTCCGAATCTCGGGAAGCCCTCAATGAATTCCTTCTCCCATCTCAATTCAGCCAACGCTCCTTCCATGGTCGACATCGGGGGTAAGGCCGTGACGCGGCGTACGGCGCGCGCGGAGGCATTGGTTTGGTTGCCGGAAGTTGTCCGTGAAAAATTTGTGGATGGCGATATTCAGGGGCCCAAAGGTCCGGTGTTTCATACCGCGATACTCGCGGGGGTGATGGCCTCTAAAAAGACCGACCAATTGATTCCGCTCTGCCACTCTTTACCGCTCGACGATTGTCAGATCACAATTGTGATGGACGGCGAGTGCGCGCGGATTGAATGCGCGGTGAGTACGAGCCACCGCACCGGCGTTGAAATGGAAGCGCTGACCGGCGCGAGCGTGGCGGCCCTGACGTTGTATGATATGTGCAAGGCGCTATCGCATGGGATTGAAATTCGCTCTGTGCGCCTGTTGGAAAAAACCGGCGGAAAGCGGGACTACCGTGTCGGTTAAACCGCCACTTTACGGTCTTGTGCTCGCGGGCGGTAAAAGCCGGCGCATGGGCCGCGACAAAGCGGCGCTTGCTTACCAAGAGGGCGTGCCGCATGTGCGGCGTACGGCCGATCTGTTGGCTCAAGTGTGTGAACGCGTGTTCGTCTCGTGCCGTGCCGATCAGGTTGGCGCTCATGAAGATCCGGCGCTCGCTTCGCTGCCTGAATCCGTGGAGCGCATTCCCGACTCGTACGACATTGGTGGGCCGCTGAACGGCATCCTTTCGGCATTGACCGCGCATCCAAACGCCGCGTTTCTCGTGGCGGCCTGTGACCTCCCGTTCTTGTCCGCCGCGGCGCTGGCCACCTTGGCGGCCTCACGCGACTCCCAGAAGGCCATCACCGTCTTCGAGAACCCCGCGCGCGACAACTTCCTCGAACCGTTGTGCGCCATTTACGAGCCCGCGTATGCAGAGCAAGCGCGCGAGGCGATGGCGCAAGGCTTAACCTGCCCGACCAAGATCGCCAACGCCGTAGATGTGAAGCGACTTCACCCCGACGACGCGCTCTTTCTCGACAACGCGAATCACCCTGAAGATTTTCAAAAAGCCGTTGCGATGCTCTCAGGCGAAGACATGGTGACGGTCGAATATTTCGCGGTCTTTCGCGCCCAGGCTAAACGGACCTCGGAACAAGTTGCGTTGGACGGATCCACGCTTGCGGATCTTTACGAACGCATGCGCGTTCGACACGGGTTCGCTCTCACCCGCGACTCGGTTCATGTGGCCATCAACGATGTCTACGCATCGTGGGATGCCGTGTTGCAGCCGGGCGATCGTCTCGTTTTCATTCCGCCCGTCTCCGGCGGCTAGAGTTTAGAAGAAGGTTGCTTTCATGTTCTTTTTGACTGAAACTCCGATTGATGCCGCCGCGTTGCGTGCCGCTCTGGAGAACGACGCCGCGGGCGCCTGTGTGACGTTTGAAGGCATTGTGCGCAACCATAATGATGGGCGCTCTGTGTCGCGCCTTGAGTACGAGGCCTACCCGGCCCTTGCACACAAAGAAGGTGAAGACATCGTCCGCGCCGCGCTCGAAAAGTTTGACATCATCGGTGCCACGTGTGTCCATCGCGTCGGTGCTTTAGAGATTGGCGGGATGGCCGTGTGGGTGGGTGTCGTGTCGGCCCATCGTGGTGCGGCGTTTGATGCATGCCGCTATATCATCGATACGGTCAAGCAACGCGTGCCGATTTGGAAGCGCGAGTTTTACGCCGACGGTACGGTCGAGTGGGTCGGTTGCGCGGGGTGCGCGGACCCCCACCATGAGGGTCACGGGTAGCGGCGACTAGTAGGTCGCCCATACCGTCACCTCTTGGAAACGTCTGTATCATGGACGCGTTTGCTTTTACCCTGCTTGCTGTGGCCATACTTGCTGTGGCCTTCCTGTATTCCTCTGTCGGACACGCCGGGGCCTCAGGCTATATCGCCGTACTCGCCCTTGCGGGCTTTGCCCCCACTGTGATCAAACCCACGGCGCTCGTTCTCAATATTCTTGTGGCGACCATCGGCTCGATTCAGTTTGCGCGTGCCGGGCATTTTAAGTGGAGTTTGTTTTGGCCGTTCGCCCTGATGGCTGCGCCTGCGGCGTTTCTTGGCGGTTATCTGGACCTGCCGACCCACGTTTTCAAAATTCTAGTCGGCATTGTGCTGCTCTTTTCGGCTTTGCGCTTCTTCCTTAAACCGGGCGATCCCGTCGAGACGGCGCCGCCCCGCTTGCCGGTGGCGTTGGCGACCGGAGCGGGCCTTGGCCTGATGTCCGGGCTTACGGGAACGGGCGGCGGGATTTTCCTGACACCGCTGATGTTGCTTTGCAAATGGGCGAAGACCAAGAACGTGGCGGCCACGTCGGTGGTGTTCATTCTCGTGAACTCATCAACGGGTTTGGCCGGTTTCATAAGTTCCGGGAAGTCTATTCCCGCGCTCGCGTGGTCGCTCGCCATCGCGGCTGTGGTCGGAGGGGCGTTGGGTTCGACGCTTGGCAGCCGCCGGTTCCCCGTGCGCACGATTCAACTCCTGCTCGCGGCGGTTCTCGTGATTGCGGGCTTCAAACTCGTCCTAGGCGGATAATGTTCAATAGGCTGAAGGAGTGACGGAGAAAAACTCAGCTGAGGAATTTGGTTTTATTCCCAATTACCTCCGAAGCGTCCCCTTCGCTGCCTCATCGCGCAAGGCTTCGTTATCCCACGCCGCATCGATTTGATCGCGCAGGCCCGAGCCGCCGCGCACGAGGTTCTCGGCCTCCTCGATTTTGCTGCGCAACATGGCGAAGTAATTCTTGCTCCCCCAGTGCTTCGCCAACTCGCGCATCGCCTCTTCGTTGTGTTTACGAAACGCCAAGGCCGCCCGTCGGGCATGAAAGGCGCGAAAGCCCAGCAGGCGGAGGGCATCAGCGCCCATATCGATCGAGGTCCCTAAGGTTTCGCGATAGACGTTGTCAAAACCCGCATTGATCAATTCGTACGCATCCACACGCTTGCGGCTGCGGACCATGATTTTCAAATGCGGAAAATGTTTGCGGGCCAACTCACCGATGGCGCGCACCTTGTTGGTGTCTTGCAAGGTGATGATCAGCAGTTCCGCATGCTCCGCGCCTGCGGCCCGCAGCATGTCGAGCCGTGAGGCATCACCATACCATGCCCGAAGGCCCACCTTCCTCACCCCCTCCACGAGTTCTGTGTTCACATCCAAAACCGTGGTGGGCACGCCGTTGGCTTGTAAAAACCGTCCAATGATATTGCCCATGCGGCCGAAGCCCGCCAGAATCACCTTGCCCGGCACCTCCGGTTCAATGGTGTCCATCGGGCGCGCCTCGGCCTCATCGTGCGCGCGTTTGGGATACTTGGCCAGTAGCATGAGAAAGGGGGGCGTTGTGATCATTGACAACGCCGTTACCGCCACCGCCCCGCGTGAGATTTCGGCGGTCAGCACGCCGAGGTTTGTCGCCAAGGCCAAGAGCACGAAGGCGAACTCACCGACTTGAGAGAGCGCGAGCGCGAAGAGAAACGCATCTTCCCACCGGCGCTGAAAGACGCGGGCGATGCCCAGCAAGACCGCGATCTTCAGCGCCACCACGCCGATGGTCACCGCGATGATGATGGTGAGGTTTTCACGAATGAAGGGGAAATCAACCGAGGCGCCGACCGACAAGAAGAACAAGCCCAGCAACAAACCTTTAAAGGGTTCGATATCGCCCTCTAGTTCATGCCGGTACTCGCTTTCGGCGAGCACCACGCCCGCTAGGAACGCCCCCAATGCGGGGCTCAAGCCCACCAGGCTCATCAAGAGCGAGATGCCAATCACCAGTAAAAGCGCAAATGCCGTAAACACTTCCGGTAAACGGGCACTTGCGATGAAACGGAAAACCGGGCGTGCGAGAAAACGACCCCCGAGAATTACGAGGGCTCCCGCTCCCAAAACGGCGATGGTTTGCTGCCACGCCGGCAGGCCTTGCAACAATGAGGAGCCTCCATGCCCGGCTTCCGCTCCGCCCGCGCCGATCCCCGTCGCCAACAGCGGCATCAAGGCCAGCATGGGAATCACCGCGATATCTTGAAACAGTAAAACCGAAAACCCCGCTTGACCGCCGCGTAATTTGAGCCAACCGCGCTCTTGAAGCGACTGAAGCACAATGGCCGTCGACGACATCGCGAACACAAGGCCCAGTGCAATGGACGGGCGTGTGGGGAACCCCAGCAGCATCGCAATACCGCAGACCAGCGACGCGGTGATCAAGACCTGTGCGCTGCCCATACCCAAGATGGGCAAGCGCAAGCGCCACAAAAGCGACGGTTGAAGTTCGAGACCGATGAGAAAGAGCATCATCACCACACCGAATTCGGCGAAGTGCATCACGTCACCGGATTGCCCTCCGACGAGCCCCAGTATGTGCGGCCCAATGACCGCACCCGCGATGAGATAGCCCAAAACCGAACCGAGCCCTAAACGTTTGGCGAGGGGAACGGCGATGACCGCCGCAGCCAGGTACACAAAGGCTTGAAAGAGAAAGTTGGAACTCATACCAAGCCGCCTTGATCCGCCTCGGGAGGTGGGGGTAACAGATCGTTCAATCGCTGAGCCAATGAGGCCGCGGCGAGGTCGAGGTCTTGATTGACCAAGGCCTCGATCGTCCAGCGCCACTGCGACACATGGGGCGCGGCATCCTCGTGTCCGCCGATGGTGAGCGAACGATGCACCACGAACGGGGCGAGATACCGCATGCCGCACAAGTGTGCCGTTTGGTCGAACGGCGAAAGCAATTCACGCATGGTGAACCGGTTGTAACCCTCGTGTTCATAGGCTTCACGCGGGCCGCCGGTGGTCACCGCATTCATCAGCGTTTTGCCGCGTAAGGCTTTACCCTCCGCGCCATAGGCGAACCCGTGTTCCAAAACCAAGTCCATCCATTCCTTGAGCAGCGAGGGGCAGCTATACCAGTAAAAGGGATGCTGCATCACGATCACATCGTGCGTGCGCAGCAACTCTTGTTCGCGCGCCACGTCGATCTGAAAGTCAGGATATTCTTCGTACAGGTCGTGAAATGTGACCCCGGGTATGCCCTCCGCGGCGCGCATGAGGTGGCGGTTCACACGGGATTTTTCCAGGGCGGGGTGGGCGAATAGAATGAGCACGCTTTGGGGCATAAGGCAATAATACTGCAATGCGACCGAAGGCCACGATCCTGGGTTGAGACAATTCCGCCATGGTTTGGCCGGGACGGCACACCCGACCTCCCCCACCTCCCCCCACCAAATGCCCCTTTTCCTGTCTTTTTCACATCCTCATCAAGATGAAACCGAATCGTCATGCATTAAATCTTCTGCTTGCCTATGATTTGACAACCCTGTCACATTTCCGCTTGTGAGGTTCCATGACGTCATTCTCTCTCCTTAGAACCTACAGTATGCCCGCGGCCTGCGCCCTTTTGGCATTGCTGGCTGTGCCTGTGAGTGCCCAGCTTGGGCCCGACAGTCTGCGCTTCGCCGTGATTGCCGACCCTCAATATGCCGACAAGGTGACCGACGGCTCTGCGACGGCCACAACCAGCCGCTGTTACCGCGGTTCGCCCGCCAAAATGGATAGCGCGATCGCCTTCTTTAACCGCCGCTCCCCCGCGTTCCTGCTGATCTTGGGCGACTACATCGACGGGTATACACAAAGCGCGATCGACTCCACCAAGTCGATGGCCGATCTCGATACCATGAACGTACGCACCTCAAAATTTCAGGGCGACATCTACTTGGTGCTCGGCAACCATGAACAGAGCTCGCTGAATAAAAACGACATTCATTCCAAATCGGTGAGTAAGATCAAACAAAACTTTTACTCGTTCGATGTGGGGCCGTTCCACTTTGTCGTGCTGGACGGTAACTACACCTCCAACGGGGCACACTACAGTCGCCTGGCCCCCTGGACTTGGACCGACACGTGGATTCATAAACCGCAGCGTGATTGGCTGATCGCCGACTTGCAGGCCGCCGGTGATAAGCCCACCATCGTGTCCATCCACCAGAACCTGAACGGGGGCGCCTCTGACGATTACTCCGTGAACAACGCCGACACCATCCGCACCATTCTGGAAACCAACGGCAACGTCACGCATGTGTTTCAGGGGCACAAACACGAGGGCGGCTACACGCGCATCAACGGCATCCACTACATCACGTTTCAGGCTATGCTGAACTGCCCGATCGCCGCGACCGGCACCGGCACCGCCAACGGCAACAACTATTCACTCGTCACCATCCGCGACACCACGCTGTTCGTCGACGGGCAGATGCGTTCTCCCGACCGCACCGCGCCACACCTAGGGCTCGCCAAAGCCAATTGGCCGACCGCGCTACAAGGCGTATCAGCGGCCCGTGTCAATGTCGGGTGGAACCCGCTGGAAATCACAGGGTCCCTGTTGAAGGTTCGCGCTGAGGGCGCGCACACGCTGCAGGTTCACGATTTGTCGGGACGACTTTTGGTCGAGCGCAGGGGGTCGGGAGTGACGACCTACGATGTCACCCCAATGACGCAGGGTGTTCAGGGGGTTGGCGCGGAGGCCGCAGGCGCGGGCCATATGCGGGTGTATACAGTGCGTACGCAGCGCGGGGTGTATACGAAGAAGGGGGTGGATTTGTAACGCAAGGCGGGACGATTGTGGCGTGTAGGGGCGAATGATCATTCGCCCCTACGATCACAATGTGTCATCCCCCCACAATCGTACCGCCGTTAACGGCCCCTGTGATTTGGTCTTCGAGCGCGGCGGCGGCGGTGAAGCCGCAAATGTGAACCTCACCGACGCCTGACTCGACTGCCGCAAGGCACGAGCGCACCTTGGGGATCATGCCGCCGGCGATCACGCCCTCGGCAATGAGCGCCTCGGCCGACGCGCGATTTAGACGCGGGATAATGACCTTGTTTGAATCCATCACACCGGGCACGTCTGAGACGAACACCAGCTTCTCGGCCTTCATGCCCGTCGCCAACGCTGCCGCGGCGTCATCAGCATTCACGTTGTAGTGCAACCCGGCGGCATCGGCCGATACGGGTGAGAGCACCGGCAGAAAGCGGTCCTTGAGTAAGGCTTCAATCAAATGGGGGCGTACCTGAGCGATCGTGCCGACACGTCCCAACTCGGGGTCGAGCGGGCGGCAGATCAGGGTTGAGCCGTCCACGCCGCTCAGGCCGCAGGCGCGGGCGCCGACGAACTGCAACAGCGACACGAGGCGTTTGTTCACGGCGCCGCTGAGCGTCATCTCCACGATTTCCATCGCCGCTTCCGAGGTGACGCGCAAGCCGTTTTTAAACAGGGGTTCTTCGCCCAACCACGCGAGGTTGCGGTTGATGTCTTTGCCGCCGCCGTGCGCGAGCACGAGCGGCATGCCGCCCAGCCAGAGCTCGGCCAAAGCTTTCGTCAAACTGCGGAGCGCCTCGGGGCTCTCCATCAGCGACCCGCCGATTTTAACGATGGTGGAATTCAGAGGGGTCATATCGGGTCGGACGTCGAAAGTCGGACGTCGGATGTAAAGAGAGTCACATTAGGACCTAAGGTTAAAAGCGTGGATTTGATGTGGCCTAGCATGCTCATCATGAATCAGGTCGTGTTGTTTTTTGTGTTCCATCCGACTTTCGACGTCCGACGTCCGACTAGTTCAATCCCAACGTCTCATCCAACCCGAACATCACGTTCATGTTTTGCAGCGCCTGGCCCGACGCGCCTTTGATCATATTATCGATCACCGACACGATCACCAGCTTGTTCGTACCCGCAATGGCCCGTACCGCAAACCGGCACTCGTTGGTCCGCGTCACATCAGAGGTTGACGGCAGCTCTTTGACCGGCCGCACGAACGGTGACCCGGCGTAGGCTTTTTGCCAGGCGGCAAAGGCATCGGCCTCGGTTTTACCCGGCACGAGGTCGACGTAAATGGTCGAGAGAATGCCCCGTTCCATCGGCACGAGGTGCGGCGTGAACACCGGTGCCACGAGCGCACCGGCGGCGCCGGCGAGCTGCTCAGCGATTTCGGGCAAATGCCGGTGCGAGCCGCCCACTTTGTAGGCCGAGAAGTTTTCATTCACGAAGTAGTAGTGCGTGCCCTCGGTCGCCTTACGGCCCGCGCCCGACACCCCCGACTTCGAGTCGGCGATGATTCCGGCCGGTGACACGATCCCTGCTTTCAGGAGCGGGATCAGCGGCAGCAAGATCGAAGTCGGGTAACAGCCGGGGTTGGCCACAAGCCGAGTGGTCGCCACGGCGGCCCGGTGGACCTCGGTCAGCCCATAAACAGCAGCCTTCACGCGCTCGGGGTGCGGGTGGGCATGCGCGTAGGTCGTGTTGTACACGTTGATGTCGGCGAGCCGATAGTCGGCAGACAAATCGATGATCTTGGTTTTGCCGTTATTCAAAAACGGTTCGATCGCTTCGGCCGAGGCCGCGTGCGGCAAGCACGAGAACACCACATCAGGTGCGGTTTTCTGCGCTTCTTCCATCGGAATCAGCGTGGCCACGGCAGAGGGCAGTCGTGCGCCCACGCCGGGGTAAACCTTCTCGTAAGAGGTCCCCGCTTGCGATTCGGAACTGAGCCACGCGATTTCAACACCCGGGTGCTTCAGGAGCAAACGGATCAATTCGACGCCGGTCAGACCGGTCGCCCCTAAAATGCCGACGGAAAGTTTCATGGAGACAAAATTTAACAAGCTGAAATCGCTCGTTTGCGCTTATTTCAGCACGCAATCGCTCACTTCGCATACCGTCGGCGTAAACCCACGCTTGCCATACGCCCGGAGTTTCAAGTAACTTTAGCCCTTAAAACGGGGCATAATCCGTTTTTTGGCGCCGCGCGGATCTTTAAAATCCGTATTCACCACCGGCGTGCGAATGTCCCGGGAGAATCAAAAATGGCAACAATTACCAAGGTTTGGCTCGACGAATCCGAAAACGAGTGCACCATGTGCGGCGCCTGCGAGGCCACGTGCCCCGAGGTGTTTGAAGTCCCCGAGAAGATGATCGTCAAAGGCGGCGCCGACTTCTCGCTCGACGACCAGATCGTCGAAGCCGCCGAAGGCTGCCCCGTCGGCACCATCGGCATCGAATACGACAACAGCGGCAAGCGCGACAACCCCGCCTAAGGGTGAGTTTCATTCGCCCTGTTCTAGGCCGAATGAGTTGATTTTGAAACCGGCTTCTTCGGAAGCCGGTTTTTTTGTGCCCGAAATTTTTCTGGCCAAGATTTCGGGGGTTCAGTGCGCCTGCGGTTATTCTTTGATCAGTATCCGCCAACCCGCAGGTCCGCCATGAATCTCCCCGACGTTGAAAAGCTGCTCCAAACGGCTGTCAGTCCCGCTATCGTGGTCTCCGCCTGCGGGCTGCTGCTGCTCACCATGAGCAACCGGCTCGGCCGCACCATCGATCGCATCCGTTTGCTCAATCGTGAGTACACCCATGTGACGGCAGCGCAGAAGCCCATCATCGACGCGCAAATCGTATCCATCCTGCACCGCGCGCGCCTCATCCAGTCCGCGATCCTGTTCGTCACCTTGTGCATTTTCTTGGCGGTGCTGCTGGTGGCCTGCTTGTTCGTGTTGCCGGTCATGGGCATCCAATCGGGACTGTTGGTGGCGATTTTATTCCTCGCCAGCCTGGGGTCACTCACCATCGCGCTCGTGTTTTTCATGCGCGAGATCTACCAAGCTCTGGAAGCCACCGCCGGCGAAGTCGAGCACACCACGAACCGTCTCTAAAGCAGGTTTGTTGGGGGGGTGGGTGCACCGCGGCCCTTTCGTGCGGGCGGGTTGTAGAACGGGGATTTGTTCCTGAAAAATCCACCGGGATTGGCCTTGGCGACGCATGAGTCGCCCCTACAGTTCTACGTTGTCACCGTGCATCTCGACCGCCTGACGCTTCATCATTTCCGCAACCTCGACGGCCTCGACGTCCGCCCTGCACCGGGCCTCAATTTGATTGCTGGCCCTAACGGCCACGGCAAATCCAACTTCCTTGAGTCGATTCATTTCTTGGCCCTGGCCCATTCGGCGCGTACCCGTAAAGACAAGGACCTGATTGCCTGGGGCGCCCCGGGCGAGACAGGGTTTGTCATCCGAGGCGAAGCGACGGTAGGCACGCGGACCCACGTGCAGTCGCTGGAATACCGTGAAGGCGGCTCGCGGGTGAAGGTGGAAGGGCTTGAAAGCCGCCGCTTAGGCGACCTGTTGGGCCATCTGTTGCTGGTGGCCTTTACCCCTGAGGACCTCGACTTGCTGCGCGGCGGGCCTCAAGAACGGCGCCGATTTTTAGACGTGCTCCTGTGTCAGCACGACCCATCCACCCTTGAGGTGCTCCGCCGCTACCGTATGGCCTTACGCCAGCGCAACGCCACCCTTCGTTGGAACCTCCGCGGCGAGGAAGAGGCCTTGCTCGATGCCTACGAATCGACCCTCGCCGAGGCCGGCGCCAGCATCATTTTTAGGCGCCGCGAATGGGTCCAAAAGCTCGCCCCGCTGGCGGCCGGGTTCTACCAGGAAATCGGCGCGGCGGCCGAGGCGCTCACCATGAACGTCACGCCGGTCCCAGGAACGCTGGAAACCCCGTCATTATTGGCCGAAATACTTGCAACCCGGTTGCGCGAGAGCCGCCTAAAAGACCGCGAAAGCGGGCTCACTTCGGTCGGCCCTCACCGGGACGATTTGCTAACTTTCCTGAACGAAAAATCGGTTCGGGAATTCGCATCCCAAGGCCAAAAAAGATCGGTCGCCCTGGCCCTCAAACTAGCCGCCGCAAGGCTGCTCGAAGAGTCCACCGGGCTGCCTCCGATTCTGATTCTCGACGACGTGTTCGCCGAGCTGGATCCGGGGCGGCGCGAACGGTTTGGGGCGCTCATCGCCGGTCGCGGGCAGGCGTTCATCGCCACCCCGCGCCGCGAAGATCTGCCGTTTGCGGTGGAGTCGGTGATTGAAATGGAAAAAGGGCACGCACGCATCGGCTCCGATTAAGGTTCGCCGTGCGGGGTGGCCCCAAAAGGAAGGCCTCACATGGGCGGTACACCGGTTCCCATAGGCGGTGCGTTGCAAGAATCGCTGCGGCCCTTGGGCTTAGGCTTTCTGCTGCATGAGCAAAAGCTGCGCGAGCAGTGGGAACGCGTGTTGGGTGAAAAGGCGGCGCGAGTGGCCAGCCTGGAGTCGTTAAAAGATTTCGTGTTGAACGTGAGGGTGGAAGGCGCGGTGTGGCGGAACGAGCTGCATTACCAGAGCGAAGCCATCCGCACGCGCGCTAACGAAATCTTAGGTGCTGACATCGTGCGGGAGGTGCGCCTGCGGTGAACCGCAACGCACCGTAGGGGCGAATCCTGTTCGCCCCTGATGCACTGGGAATGGTAAAACTGTGTTGTAAGGGCGAATAGTATTCGCCCACTTTGTTAACGAAGGATCGATCATGGAAGACGGACAAAAAGGCTACGGCGCAAGCGACATTAAGGTTCTCGAAGGCCTCGAGGCGGTGCGCAAGCGCCCTGCGATGTACATCGGGTCCACCGACGGTCGCGGTCTTCATCACCTCGTTTACGAGGTGATCGATAACTCCGTCGACGAAGCCTTGGCGGGCTATTGCACGCGCATCGACGTGGTCATCACCAAAGAGAACATGATCGAGGTCACCGACAACGGCCGCGGCATTCCCACCGACATCCACCCGACCCAGGGTATCGGAACCGTCGAACTGGTCATGACCGTTCTCCACGCCGGCGGTAAGTTCGGCGAAGGCGGCTACAAGGTGTCTGCCGGCTTGCACGGCGTGGGCGTCTCCTGCGTCAACGCGCTGTCCAGTTTGCTCGAAGTTACCGTGTGGCGCAACGGCAAAGAGTTCTTCCAAACCTTCCACCGTGGCGCGCCTCAAGGGCCCGGCGTTTTCGTGAACGAATCTGCGGGTGAACGGCGCGGAACGCGCGTTCGCTTTTTACCGGACGACACCATCTTCACCGAGTCGGTCTACAACTTTGACACGCTCAGCGCGCGTTTGCGCGAACTCGCGTTCCTCAACAAAGGGTTGACCATTTCGCTCCGCGATGAGCGCGAAGAAGACCGCTATCACGAATTCGTGTTCCCCGGCGGCATCGCCGCCTTTGTGGAATACATGGACGCGAACAAAAAGCCATTGTTCGACAAGCCCGTGCATTTCGAAAAAGAAACGCAAGGCCTGCCGCTCGAGATCGCCTTCCGCTACAACGACGGCTATACCGAGAGCATGTTCTCGTTCGTGAACAACGTGAACACCGTGGATGGTGGTACGCACGTGGTCGGCTTCAAGTCGGCTCTCACGCGCGCCATCAACAACAAAGCCAAAGATCTGCTCGGCAAAAACAAAAAGAACGATGTCGAGCTCACCGGCGAAGACATGCGTGAAGGCCTTGTGGCCGTCATCTCGGTCAAGTTGCACGAGCCTCAGTTCGAAGGTCAGACCAAGCACAAGCTGGGTAACGGCGAAGTCAAGGGCATCGTCGAGGCTGCAGCCTTTGAATTGCTCACCACCTTCCTGGAAGAAAACCCCGCCGTCGCCCGTAAGATCGTCGACAAGGTGTACAACGCCGCCGTCGCGCGCGAAGCCGCGCGCAAAGCCCGTCAGCTCGCCCGCCGCAAGAGCGTGCTCGAAGGCGGTGGCTTGCCCGGTAAGCTGGCCGACTGCTCGTCGCGCAAGCCCGAAGAATGCGAGCTGTACCTGGTCGAAGGTGACTCCGCCGGCGGCTCCGCCAAACAAGGGCGCGACCGTAACTTTCAGGCGATTCTCCCGCTCAAGGGTAAGATCCTCAACGTTGAAAAAGCCCGTATGGATAAAATCCTCGCCAACGAGGAAATCTCCACCATGGCGCAGGCCATTGGCTGCGGCCTCGGCGAGTCTGACCCCGAGCATGGTGGCGGGTTCAAGTTTGAGAAATTGCGGTATCATAAAATCATCATCATGACCGACGCCGATGTCGACGGCTCGCACATTCAGACGCTTTTGCTCACGTTCTTCTGTCGCTACATGAAGCCGTTGATCGATAATGGCGTGCTCTACCTCGCACAGCCGCCGCTGTATAAAATCAAGGCCGGCAAAATCGAGAAGTACGCATTTAGCGAAGAAGAGAAAGAGGCCATTCTTTTGGAAGTGGGCGCCGAGCGCAAAGGCCTCTACATGCAGCGCTATAAGGGTCTTGGTGAAATGAACCCTGAACAGCTCGCGGTCACGACCATGAACCCCGCCACTCGCATTTTGAAAAAGGTGACGATGGAGGACGTGGTCGAAGCCGATTTGATCTTCACGATGCTCATGGGTGACGAAGTGGAGCCGCGTCGTAAGTTCATCGAAGCGAATGCGCACCTCGTAGGCGATTTGGATGTCTAATACGGCGAGCGTGATGTCGGAAAAACAAGCCGCACACGCCGTTAAAACGAGAATCCGTAGTTACTTCGAGGATACCACCAAGGATTACCTCAAGTATTACGGTACCCGTAAGCACCACCATATGCATTACGGGTTTGATCGTGATTTACCCAAGGGGAGCAGCCCGACAGGGCATATGACGCGCTACCTCGCCCGAGTCGCCGGCCTATTGCCGGCGGTGCTCGGCCGCCCGGCGCCGCGCGTGCTCGATGCCGGTTGTGGCATGGGGGGGTCGTCGATTTTGTTGGCCCGAGAAGCAGGCGCTCATTGCGTCGGCATCAACCTCGTGCCGATGCACGCGCGCATCGCCCAAATATTCGCGCATACCGACTCTACCAAATGGGGCACCGATCAGGAGACCCCACGCGGCGTGACCCCGGTCAACCCGAAGGTTTCGCGCACACCCGCCACGTTTGTGGCCAACGATTACACAACCCCCGCATTTAAGCCTGAATCATTCGACATCGTGTGGGCGTTAGAAAGCTTTTGCTACGCGCCCGATAAAGAATTGTGGATCCGCAATATGGCGACGCTCCTCAAGCCCGGTGGCCGCCTTGTGATTGGCGACGGGTTTTCGGGACGACCCGCTGCAAACGCCGCAGAGGCCCGTGGCTTTGACCTTTTTCTCAAAGGTTGGGCCGTTCCGCACTTTTGTTCATTTGACGATATGAAAGTGTGGGCACAGCGGGCCGGCCTCGACGTCGTGCATGCCGAAGACATCACCGCTGATGTGTTGCCTCATGCGTTCAAAATCTTTTACTTGGGCCCCGTTCTGGTTCCGTGGCGTTTGCTTTTGCGGAAGTTCGGGTTGTCCAGTGAGGAGCGGTTACACAACGCGTGGGCGATCTATCACCAATACCCCACGCTTAAAACCGGAATGTGGCGGTATGGGGCTTTCTGTTTTCAGAAGCCGGCGTAAGCTTGAGCCGCCTATGCCCGACCGATTAAACCGACAGAGGCGCATGACTGCGGCGTGTGGGATACTCGGTTTGATCGCCTTGATCGCCTGGCACGCGCTGGTTCACTTTAAAGGGTTGTATGTGCCCGCCTATGATCAGGCGGATAGTGCCCACTTTTTTTGGCAGGTTGCGGCCAACCCCTTTGAGTTTCAAATCGCCCCCTTCAGTTATCGCCTGCTGATCCCCTTGGCGGTCTATGTCCTCCCACTCCCCCCGGGGCTTGGGTTTATGCTCGTGAATGCGATCTTGCTTTTGGCGACGCTACTGCTTACCGGGCGTTATCTGCGGGCACTGGGATTTTCACACGAGCGGGCGTGGGTGGGAGTGGGAATCCTCACGTTGTCCCTCATGTTCTGGTACACGCTGTATAACTACACGGTGGCCGATTCGTTGACCTACCTCTGTTTGGTGGGTGCGGCGTTGTCGATCCGCAAGGCCTCGCATGTTGGGTTTTGGGTGTGGACCCTGATCGGTCTGTTCAATCGTGAGACCGCGCTCTTTTTGCTGCCCGTTTATTGTCTCGCGCTTTGGCGTGCCGACCGGTTGTTGCAGAAAGACGACTACGTCGCCTTTGCCCAGCGAGCGGTGCTCGCGACTCTATCCGCCGCCGCAGCGGGCCTCGTGTTGGTGTTTTTGGCCTATGGCCTCCGTACGCTTGTCCTCGGGCCCGAGTTCGCATTCCACAATCATTTAACCCTTGAGCTGTTAAAGTTCGTACTGACCAGTCGCCTGCTCGAC
>JBIIWL010000196.1:0-4140 GCA_044338885.1 Fibrobacteria bacterium | reverse complement strand
TATCGTACCTTTTGGTCGGATGCAAAAAGCTTCAAGAAATGTGCCAACGAGTTTGGCGGGCCAGGCGGGGGCGAGGCACTCGCGTTTTTTTTCATGCTTGGGGCTATTTGCACTGGTTTGTCTGGCGGCCTGCTCCAAAGGGGAGGCCCCCAAGACCACCGTGGCCGGAGAGGCGCTCCCGCTTACAGAATACCGCGACACCACCATCCTCGACATGCATGAGGGCTCTCGCCTAAGCTGGAGACTCAAAACCACCCATCTCGTGCGCTGGCCGGGGAGCGAACTCGTGCACGCCACGCCCGTGGACCTCTCGGTTTACGATAGCTTAGGCCGTTTGCTCATGCGGGTCACGGCCGATTCAGGTGCCGTGGATGAAGCCGTGAATTTTTTATTGGCCCGCGGCAACGTTCACGGCATTTCCAGTAAGGGCATGGAGCTCCAAACCGACTCCCTGCGCTGGAGCAAGATTCACAACCAAGTGACCACAGAAGCCAAAGTGCGGGTGAAGTCCGAAAACGGTGACGTACTGACCGGCCGAGGGTTTATCTCCGACGCGAACCTTGATCACTGGCAAATTTTGTCTGATGTGAAGGGGGTATTCCAACAAGTGGGCGACCGGGCGGGTGAATTGTGAACCTCCGGGCTTTGGTCGTTTTTATGCTGGCTGCCTTGCTGGGGCCGACCCTCGTGGCCGCAGCACGCCGGCCTTCGCCCCCGCTGGTCATGGAAAACGCTGATCGCCTTGAAGGTGTGCGGTCAACGGGTGAATACATCTTGTCGGGGAACGTGCGGTTTCGCCACGGTGACCTGCGGCTGGAAACCCAGCGCGCCCTGTGGGAGCGCACCAACAATCGTGTCATCAGTGAAACCCCGATGCGCATCACCAATCGGGGTGCGCTCCTCACCGCCGATCGCGGGCTGTACGACCGCAATGCCGACCGTGCCGAAGCCGTGGGCCGCGTGTTTATGCGCGACTCGGCCGGCGAAATCAACGCCACCTCGGAACGCCTCGATTACGACCGCGTCAAGCGTGTCGCGGTGATGTCGGGCAACCCCGTCGCACGCCGCTTTTACCCCAGTCGCCTTGAGTACCCCGGGGGAGACTCGAGTGCGATCCCCGAAGAAATCCTTGCCGACACACTCACGATTCGCGCACTCAAACTGCAGCACAACGATTCGCTGGGCATCGCCATCGCGGAAGGCAACGTGGTCATCACGCGGCGCGATCTACGCATCGTGTGCGGCCGCGCCGAGTTTCGTCAAAAAGAGGATTCGCTGATTTTGTACGAGCAGCCTGTCGCCAAGGTTGAAGACAGCGAGATTCGCGGCGCCGTGATTCGCCTCGGGCTCAAGGGCGAGGCGCTCAGCGGATTACGCGTACGCGGCAAGGCCGAGGCGCTCTCCTACGAAAAGGCGACCGATAGCACCGATGCGCGCCAATCGCGCGTCACGGGTGACTCCTTGTTTATGGCCTTCCGCGATGGTGCGGTCGATAGCGTCGAAGTGTTTGATCAAGCCGAAGGCACGTATTGGGAAGTGAGCAAACCCGAATATGTGAACCGCATGAATGGCGATTACATGGTGCTGCGCTTCCGCGATAAGGAAGCCCGTGAAGCCCAAGTGCTCGGGTCGGCGCGGAGCACCTACTATCATTTCGAAGGGGATACCCTCAAGGGCCGCAACCGCGCCGCGGGCGACACGATCGCCTTGGAGTTCGAGTCGGGTCGCATCGGCGAAGTGCTTGTGCAGGGCCGGGCCAGTGGGGTTTACAAAGGCTCGTCTTTAGGAGCCACCGTGCCGCAAGATTCCGCCGTGCAGCGCGTGATGCCCGGAGCGCCGGGTTCCGCTTCACCGAACGCACCCAAAGGTGCCCCCAGCGGGACCATAAAAAAAACGGTCGTGCCGGCAGTGCCGGCCTCAGAGAAAAAAGGAACACCATGAAGCGGATCAGCGCGGAAAATCTGGGGAAGACTTACGGCGGACGCCGCGTCGTCGACGGCGTGTCCGTCAACGTGGGGCAAGGCGAGGTTGTCGGTTTGCTCGGGCCCAATGGCGCAGGCAAAACCACCTCGTTCTATATGATCACCGGTATGGTACGCAGCGACTCGGGCCGCATCATGGTGGACGACACCGATGTCTCACGCCTGCCGATGTTCAAGCGCGCACGCTTGGGGATTGGGTACCTCCCTCAAGAAAGCTCCGTGTTCCGCAAACTCACCGTGGAAGAAAATCTGTTGGCCGTTCTTGAAACCCGCACGGGCCTCGACCGCCGCGCGCGCCGCGAAGAAGCCGACCGCCTGATGGAAGAATTCAAGATCGCCAAACTGCGCAAGAGCCGGGCCTACACCTTGTCGGGCGGCGAACGTCGACGGCTTGAAATCGCCCGTGCGCTCACCACCAAACCCGACTTCTTACTCCTCGACGAACCCTTTGCGGGCATCGACCCCATCGCCGTCGAAGACATTCAATCTGTGATCTTCACCCTCCGCGACCGCGGCATGGGCATTTTGATCACCGACCACAGCGTGCGCGAAACGCTCGCCACAACGAATCGCGCTTATATCATGTTCGAGGGCAAGGTGCTCATCGAAGGCTCGGCAGCCCACCTGGCGCAAGACGAAGAAGCCCGTCGCATCTACCTCGGTAAGTCGTTCTCGCTCGACTGAAACTATTGGACATATCATGAATTTGGGGTTCGAACTTGGCATGAACATGGGGCTGGAGCAAAAGCTCTCGCCCCAGATGATTCAGTCATTGCAATTATTGCAGATGAACTCGCTTGAGTTGGAAATGGCAGTTAAGCAGGAGCTTGAAACCAATCCGCTTTTGGAGACGCTTGAAGAGGGCGATGAAGACGATTCTCCGCTGCCTGAATTAGAGGTGGGGGGGGATGATGAACCGGGTGTGGCGGCGGATGCCGCGTTGCCCGAGACCGCCGCCGAACTCCCGGGTGCTCTGGCCCCGGACGAAGGGGCTTCCACGCTCGATGCGACCGGGCTGACGGCCGAAGATTACGACCCCGCGCTCGATGCGATTCCCTCTGAATCGCCGCAGGCCGCGAGCGATGAAATCGATTGGGAAAGTTATTTGGAAGATGGGTTTGACCCGTCCGAAGGGCGCAACGAAGAACGTGAGGCTCCCGAGGAATTGTTCGAGCGCACCCCGGTGTACGACGTGTCGTTGCAAGACCATCTGTTGGAGCAACTGAAAGATCGTGAGTTGGGACCGACGGTGCATGAGTTGGTGGAATACCTGATTTATAGCCTTGATGATCGCGGTTGGCTTGTGGTCGAATCGGCCCCGCCGCGCAAGGATGAAGACGGCCCCGATACGGCAGCACTGGCGGCTGTGGCTGCCGCGCCTTTAGACCGCGACCCGCGCCATCTTCAAATTCAGGCCCTGATTGAAGGCCGTATTGAACCGGCCGAGGCTGATGGCCCCGTGCGTGAGGCCTTGCATGTACTGCAATCGTTCGACCCGCCGGGCATTGGCGCTCGCAATCTCCGCGAGTGTTTGATCCTGCAAATGCGGCGCACCGACAAGGTGTCTCCGCTCGCACGGCGCATCGTGGAAGAAGAGTTCGAATTGCTTGAGCGCCTCAAGATTGCGGCGCTCGCCAAAAAGCTCGACAGCACCCCTGAACAGATTCAAGGCGCGGTGCGCGAAATCGGCACGCTCGAGCCACACCCCGGGCGCCTGCTCGCACCAACCGCGGCCCCGGCCGTGGTGCCCGATTTGATCGTTGAGGAAATTGAAGGCGAGCTTGTGCTCATGCTCAATGACCGCACCGTACCTTCACTGCGTATTTCGCGAGCCTATGCCGGCTTGTTGCGTAAGGGCAGTCGCGCCACGACCGACGAAAAGAAGTATGTGCGCGGTAAACTAAATGCCGCAACCTGGCTCATCCGCGCCATCGAGCAGCGAAAGTCGACCATGCTGAAAGTGATGCACGCCATCCTAGAGAGCCAGCCTGAATTTTTCCGCTCGGGACCGGCTCACTTGCGCCCTCTCATTTTACAGCAAGTCGCCGACAAGATCGGGATGCACATCTCGACCGTCAGCCGCGTCACCAATGGCAAGTACGTGCAGACGCCTCACGGCATTTTCGAGTTGAAGTTCTTCTTCTCGGCCGGCGTGACC
>JBIIWL010000115.1:0-6304 GCA_044338885.1 Fibrobacteria bacterium | reverse complement strand
TTTATTCCCGACCTGTATTGGGAGAACTACGACCTGGCGGTATCGCTGGCCACCGGCGCGAAGCTCGAGACGTTCAACACGTTCACGCCCGCGGGTGGGTTTGATGTGGCGGCTCTGAAGGCCAAGCTGGATGCGGCGCCGCGCGGCAGCAAAAAAATCGTCAGCCTCAACTTCCCCAATAATCCCTCAGGCTATACGCCGACGGTTTCTGAAGCGGCCGAAATCGTGAAGGTTTTGACCGAAGCGGCAGCAGCAGGGGATAAGGTGGTGGTGTGGCTGGATGATGCCTACTTCGGGTTGGTGTTCGAACAGGGTGTCTATGAGGAGTCGGTGTTTGCGCCGCTCGCTGATGCGCATGAAAACCTGCTTGCGGTGAAGATCGATGGCGCGACGAAGGAAGACTATGTGTGGGGCTTCCGCGTCGGGTTCCTGACGTACGGCATCAAGGGCGGCAACCCCGCCCTGTACGAGGCCCTCGAAGCCAAAACCGGCGGTGCGATTCGCGGCAACATCTCAAACAGCTCGCACCCGGCGCAATCACTGCTGCTTGCTGCATGGTCGTCACCGGCATACGCCGCTGAAAAGAAGCGCGCCTTTGACCTCTTGAAGGCCCGCTACGATAAGGTGCGTGCAATTCTTGCTGCCCATCCTGAATACGCGACGGCGTTTGTGGCGCTGCCGTTCAACTCGGGTTACTTCATGTGCGTGCGCCCGCTGAAGGCCGATGCCGAAGCGCTGCGTAAAAAGCTGCTCGCCGATTACTCAACGGGTACGGTCAACTTCGGCGGCATCTTGCGCGTGGCCTTTAGCGCCACGCCGACGGACAAGCTCGAACAGTTGTTTGCGAACGTATACGCGGCGGCGGGGGAGTTGGGGTAGGGGCGAAATATGAAACCAGAAATATGAAATAGGAAAGAAGGCAAAGGAACAGTGGCCCGCTGCCGTTCATTTGTTTTCCTTTCTGATTTTTGATTTCATATTTCTGATTTGCGTTTACATCCGCTTCACCGCTATCACGCCCACCTGTCCCTCAGGCGTTAACAAGGGCGCCGGCCTTACGCCCCACAACGCGTTGTCTTTGAGGTGGAGCTGTACGAATCCCAATCCGATTAGGCTTCCCATCGCCGCACCGGCGATGACGTCGGAGGGGAAGTGTTTGCCGGCAGCGACGCGCAAGGCTGACGCCGCCGTGGCCACGGCGAGGCTGCCACCCCATAACCACCCGGCGTACTGAAACTCGGGGTGGCGGAGCGGGTAAACGGACGACACGTAGACCGCACCGAGAAACGCCGCTGAGGCGTGGCCCGAATAAAACCCTCCAGCGGCCTCCCCTTTATCGCGATCCGCTTGTGGCGCGGCGGTCCCATAGACGAAGGGGCGCGGGTGAACGCGTGTGGCGCGCACGTTGAGGTTGAGGGCGGAGTTCCATGCAAAGGCTTGGGCGAGGATCAGTCCGTCTTCGAGTAAGGGGCGACGCGCAGCCGCACCGCCCACGTCAGACCTTAACAGGTGCCAAACGTCGGCGTATATCATCGCGCCGCCCACGCCCCAGGCGGCGAGGTCACTGGCACGTTCGTAGCGCGGGTTCCAGGTTCCGGCGTTCCAACGGTCGAGTGGTGAGAGATCGGCCCTGTTGAGTTCACTCGGTCGCGCGGGGTCCAGATGAGACAGGCGATACTGGCCTAAAATTTGACCAGCGAGGCCGCTCGCCAACAGCGCGGTCTCGCGCGCCGGGTCAAATTGAAACGGGGAGTCCTGTGCGACGACGGAAGTCGCAGTGGTATAAAAAAGACAGATGATGGCCGCAAATGAACAATTCTTCACAGAATGCAAGATAGTTCGGTAAATCGAAAAGCTTTTCAAGTGCGTGTGATTAAAAAATGCCTTACCTTCCAGAATCGGGGACAAAACGTGCTCGTTTTTCGTTGTGAGGGAGTTTGCCATGAATCAGTATCGTCCGATGATGCAGAATGCCGCCCCGTTGGGTTTGCGCACTTTTGTTTTAGTCGCCGCCTGTGCGCTTTCGGCGTTCGCCCAACCCACACCGCTGAAAACTTTAGCCCAAGCACATGGTCTCGATATTGGTGTGGCGGTTTCCTTCCCCGGAACCGGCCGTGCCCAATTTGATTCCGTGGTGACCCGCAACTTTACAGGGATCGTGGCCGAAAATGACCAAAAGTGGGGCAGTATTTCGAGCAACCCCGGCGTCTATACCTGGACGAACTCCGACCGCATTGTTGATTTTGCCCAACAGCATGGTTTGAAACTGCGCTACCATGCCTTTGTGTGGCATCAGCAGAGCAGCTACATCGCCAACGGCCATAGTGCCGGTGTGGCTCAGCCGACAGACGCGAACAAGTACACACGCGAACAGGCCTTTACCCATATGCGTACGCACATTGGGGATGTGATGGGGCGTTACAAGACCCGCAATCAAATGAATGTGTTTTCAGAATGGGATGTCGTGAACGAAGCCACCGCGCGCGACAGCGGCAACGATGACCCGACTAACCTGTACAAGGGCATGCGCCGTAGCACGGGCAACACCGTCAATCTCGACAGCGGGCTTAGCCGTTGGGTGGGATACACCCAAGGCGAGACGAATGATTTTGACTACATCGACTCGGCCTTCACCATCGCGCACCGGAACGACACGACGGCGCGACTTGTGTACAACGACTATGATGCCGAAGGCATGGGTAAAAAATCGGCTGCGGTCTTCAATCTGGTCTCCAAGCTGAAAAGCCGCAATATTCCGATTCACGTCGTGGGCATGCAGGCTCATTGGTACGTCGGCCCTTCAAACTCCGGCTCAAGTGGCGCCTGGGATCCCCAAGAGACCGCCCAGAACATGGCGCGTATCGCCGCGCTCGGACTCGACATTTCGATCACCGAGCTGGATATTCGCTTCCAGAACCCAACGAGCTCGGCGGATTCCGCGGCAAAGCTGCAGTTACAGCGTGAAGCTTATGAGACGATCCTGAGCATCTGCCTCGCCCAACCGCGTTGCAAAAGGTTCTTCGTGTGGGGCGTGCGCGATGGCTCGAGCTGGGTCAACAGCCGCTTTCCCGGTTACGGTTCGCCTTTGCTTTTCAGGGGCACGGGAACGACCTACACCACTAAACCGGCATACGATGGTTTGGTTTCAGTCTTAACCACGACCCCCGTGTCGCTGCGTGGTCAAACCGCGTTCCCCGGCGCGCGTCGTCGCGCTCCGGCGCTGCAGTTCCGCTCCGATGTACCCATACGCGATGTACGGGGTCGCACGATCCCATCGCTCCCCAGCGGTCGCGCCTCGTTTGCGGCGCAGAAGCCCGCTGAGGCTGCGGCCCCCTCCAAAGTTTCCCGTTAAATCCACAAGGGTCGATCCGCTCTGGGTCGATCCAAAAATTTTTCTTCCCTCCCCTCAGGAGTTGACTGTATGCGCACAAAAACCACCCACATCATTCTTGCCGGCGCTCTGGCCCTCGTTTCGCTCGCCGCCGCCCAACCTGATACCCTGAGGAAGCTTGCCGATCTACGCGGCATTCGCGTGGGTGCGGCTGTGACCTTCCCTTCGGGGAACAACGCCGCAAACCGCCCCGAATACGAACGTGTTCTCAAGGCCAATTTCAACGCGATGGTGTGTGAAAACGCCATGAAGTTCCAGAACCTTTCTAACGCACGTGGCGTGTACAACTTCGCCCCGGCAGATGTGATCGCCGACTTTGCCGACAGCAACGGCATGCAGATGCGCGGCCATACGTTTGTCTGGCATAGCCAGACCGCAAACTGGTTCAACAACCTCTCGGGCACGGCCGCTTCGCGCGATACGACCATTCAGATCATGCGCTCGCATATCGACACGTTGGGCAAGCGGTATAAAGGCAGGATCAAGGAGTGGGACGTGGTGAACGAAGCCATCGCCCAAAACGGCGGCACCTCGCCGAATTACCGGACCGAAGCCGCATCACGTTGGTACAACCGTTTCGGCGGCATCGACTACATCGACTCCGCGTTCAAGTGGGCCCAGGCCGTGGATACCGGCGCGTTGTTGTTTTATAACGACTTCGGTGCCGAAGGGATGAACAACAAGTCGCAGAACGTGTACGACTTGGTGTCGAGTGTCAAACAGCGCGGCGCACCCATCCATGGCGTGGGTCTGCAAGCCCACTTTAGCCTCACCGATCACGATACCGCCGCCATCGGCCAAAACATGCGTCGTCTCGCCGCGCTCGGGTTCGTCATTTCGTTTACTGAAATCGACATTCAAACCTCGAACAACTCCACCAACCTCGAGGCCCAGAAGCAGAAGTACAAGCAGCTCATGGCGCTGTGCCTCTCGATCCCGGCCTGTCAGTCCTACATGGCCTGGGGCTTGAACGATGCGCAATCATGGCGCGGCGCCAATGCCGTGGCGCTGCTGTTCACCGGCACGTCGGCGATGACGCCTAAGCCCGCCTATTGGGGTGTTGTGGAGGCGCTCGCGGCGGGCAGCACGGCGACCTCCACGCCCTCGATGCCGTGGAACGTCGTGGCCGCACCGGGCACGTCAACGTCCAAGGTTGTGTCATGGAAGGCGCCTGTGACCGATGGTCGCAGTGCGATCACCGGCTATAAGGTCACCGCCGTCTCTGACACCACGAAATCCTGCACGACCACAGGCGCCTTGTCGTGTACGGTTTCAGGTTTGGTGGCTGATTCAAACTATCGGTTCGTGGTCCGCGCTACCAATGCCGTTGGCGTGAGCGGATTTTCACCTCCCTCGCCCGGCGCGGGCGGCGGCGCGGTCGCCATCACCCCGAATCGTTTCGAAAAAGCGACCGGCTTGTTCACCGGCTCTTACAATTTCCGCCTCCCTGAATCGGTAGTGCGCAGCACCGACGTCATGACCATGTCGCTGTCCGATATTTCGGGTCGCATCGTGTGGACCAAAACCGTTTACCCGGCGCGCACCGCGGTTCGTGAAATCTCGTGGGATGGTCTGACCGCTTCGGGTGCCCGTGCTCCCGCCGGCACCTATATCGTCAGAGTGCGCACCCAGAGTGAGGGCGCGACGCAAGAATTTGTCCGCAAAGGTGTGCAGACTCCTCGGATTTAAACCTGCTCCCCGGCCTTACTCTAAAAGGCAGTCGTGCCCTTCAGAGATAGACCTTCCGAAAACCCCGCGCTCGCGGGGTTTTCTTGTTTGAGGGGTTTACGCCGTTTTACCTTTAGTGCGCCCCATGCGCCTCCTCCTCATTGATAATCACGATTCTTTCTCAGCGATCCTCCATCACTATTTATGGATTGTGGGGGGGGAGCGGCCCCTGCTGTTTCGCAATGATGAATTGACGCGCGACGCGCTGGATGACATGGCCTTCGATGCCGTCGTGCTGTCTCCGGGGCCGGGTCATCCGGCCTCTGTGCGTGACTTCGGCATTTGTCGCGACATCCTGGAACTCTATCCGGACATGCCTATTCTCGGGGTGTGTTTGGGCATGCAGGGGTTGGCCCATTTTGCGGGCGCGCGCATCGTCCCACTTGAGGGCGCCCTGCACGGTCGGCCCTCGTGGATTGCTCATGATGGTACGGGCGTGTTTCGTGGCATTCCCGATGAGTTGACCGCGATTCGTTACCACTCACTCAGAGTCGACCCCGACTCTTTGCCCAGTAACATTCGCGTCACCGCCCGTGCGGTGGATGACGGCTGCGTCATGGGCCTGAGCTTCACCGATCGCCCGTGGCATGGGGTGCAATTCCACCCCGAAGCGTTTGCCACCGAGTATGGCCAAGAGCTGCTCGCCAACTTTCTTGACCTCGCCCAACCAGGCCGCGTCAACCCCGGCCTCACACTCGCGACCGATCGCGGTGCGCGTTTGGGAGACACCCCAAGGCCCACGACCACCCCCCCAAATTCCCCGCTGCCTGTGCCATCGACCATGGTCGCTCATGTTGAATTGCCCTGGCGAGACCCGGCCGTACAATTCGTCCGCTATTTTTCGAACGTCACGCATTCGTTTTGGCTCGATGGCCCCGCGTGGGGCGCGACGATCATGGGGCGCGCCGAGAGGATCCACAATTTTTCCGAGTGGGCCGTTTGGAAACAGTGGATCGATTCGCTGGCGTTGAACCATGAACGCACCGCACCCTGGACAGGGTACCGCGGAGGACCGGTTGGTCAATTAGGGTACGAACTGTATCAGGAGACCTTAATATTCGATCAAGCCGGCGTGGCCCCAAATGTTGGCCAGCCTTTAGCGCGTTGGCTCCTGCCGGATGGTTATTTGGTGTTCGACCCCACGGTGCAAAAAGTGTGGGCGGCTTATGAGGGGGAGAGGCCTCC
>JBIIWL010000114.1:0-6335 GCA_044338885.1 Fibrobacteria bacterium | reverse complement strand
TGAGGGCATGGTAATCAGCAATGAAGTAGTAGCTCTCAAAATCTTGAGCCAAAGCGAGCGCGGGTTCGATGGCCCCGAGCCAATTGCCCAAATGAGGTTCGCCGGTGGGTTTGATGCCCGTAAGGGCGCGCTTGGTGGTTTTTACCGAATTCATCGGCTGAAAATAAGTCTTAGGGCCCCATATGTGGGCCCAAGCGTCGGATGTCGGGTGTCGGACGTCGGAAGGAGTAACGCACCGATTAAGCGACAGCGACCCGGATTCCAGCGTACCCCCAAAATGAGCGCGACCAGACCCCGGGGTAAGTCCACGAAGTGTGATACCTCCCAATTTCCCATCCGACGTCCGACATCCGACTTCTTGCCAGTTTATTACCTTAGGCCCCTTGCTAAACCGAATTTTCAGCCGATTCTTTCAGGCCGCCGCACCCGCGACCCGCTATCCGTCCGAATGGATCGACACGCCCGAAGGCCTCGATAGGGTCATCCGCGCCGTAAATGCCTCCAAGATCGTGTATTTCGATCTCGAAGCCGACAGCATGCACCACTACCACGCTAAAATTTGCCTCATGCAGATTTTGGCGAAGGGCCGCTGCTGGTTGGTCGACCCGCTCGCCAAAATGGACGTCAAGCCATTGCGCGCCGCGCTGGCTCACAAAACCCTGATCGGCCACGGCCTCGATTACGACATGCGCATGTTGCGCCAGCTCGACTTCAAGCCCGTTCAAATTTTCGATACCATGTTGGCGGCTCAATTGCTCGGCCGTTCAGCATTCGGCCTCGCCGCCTTGATTCAAGACCACTTTGGGATCACGATTCCCAAAGAGGGCCAAAAAGCCGACTGGTCGCGTCGCCCGCTGTCACAAGATCTGGTCGACTATGCCGCGCAAGACACGTTCTACCTGCCGGCGCTCCACCAAATTCTGACGCGTGAGCTGCAAGACAAAGGGCGACTCGAATGGCATCGCGAAAGTTGCGACACGCTGATTCGCGCCACGCAACGCATCAAAGATGTCGATCGCTCCGATTCGTGGCGCATCACGGGTTCCTCGCGCTTTCGACCGCGTCAGTTAGCCGTACTGAAAGGCATGTGGGACGTGCGCGAACGTGCCGCCAGCCAGCGCGATTTACCCAGCTTCAAAATTCTGCCCGCCGATCTGCTTTTGCGCTTCGCGGAAGTGATCCCCGAGGAGGGCTACCCCGAAGAGTGGCCCCGCCTTCCTTCGCGATTGAACCCGCAGTTGCGTGACGACCTGCTCGACGCCGCCGAAGCCGCACTCGCCGCCGCGCCCGAAACATGGCCGCCGCCGCCCCCGCCGCCTAAAAAACCGCCGCGCGCGCCTCACCCCGAGCTATTGATTGAAATGCGCGAAATCCGCGATGGCATCGCCGCCAAACTCGGCCTCGACCCCTCGCTCGTTGCGCCAAAAGCGGTCATGATGGCGGCGGCCTCAAGCGGCTTTAAAAGCCCCGAAGCCGTTCGCGAAGCCGCCCAGTGGATGAATTGGCAGGAGAACCTGCTCTTGGCCCCCTGGACTAAGGCGGCAGAGAAGTACCGGCGGAAGCGGTAAAGTCATAAGGCTGTCAGCCATCAGCCGTCAGCTCTCAGCCTTTTTCGTTTCCTGACCGCCGATCACTGATAGCTGACAGCTGATAGCTAACTTTCTTCAAACACCCCGGAGGCCTTTATGCCGAACCTCGGCCCCACCGAACTCATCATCATTCTGCTCATCGTCGTCTTGCTTTTCGGTGCCAAAAAAATCCCTGAAATTGCCAAAGGCTTGGGCAAAGGCATCAAGGATTTCAAAGGCGCAATGAAAGACGGCGAAACACCGGCCGAAGAGCCCAAGTCCGTCTCAAAGCCCACCGAAAACGACCGCCCTTCCGCCTAATCCGGATTTCCGGATTAGCGCTGCATTGTCGTGACCACCGACGCCCCTTCGTTCTGGAGCCATTTTCGGGAACTCCGTAACCGGCTGCTTAAAGCGTTCACGGGCGTGTCTTTTGGTGCGGCAGTCGCCTATTGGAAGTGGGAAGAATTGTGGGCTTGGATCGCAGGCCCCATCACCACACAAGGCCTGCACGTTTCCTTCATCGCGACCTCGCCGATGGAAACCGTGATGACCAGCTTCAAGCTTTCCTTGATCGCCGGCATCTTTTTGTCATTCCCCTGGATCACCTGGCAAGCCTGGCGCTTTTTAGCTCCCGGGCTTTATAAAAACGAGCGTCGACTCTTTCTGACCGCCTTCATCGGCTTTGTGGTCATGTTCATTGCGGGAGCAGCGTTCTGCTACTACGCCGTGTTACCGGCCGGCTTATCCTTCTTGGCCAATTACATGGATGGTGCGGTGACGCAAAGTTGGCGCCAGTCCACCTATGCGGCCTTCGTGATTCAATTTTTATTGGCGTTCGGTGTGATTTTCGAATTACCGGTCGCGGTGTTTTTATTGGCCAAACTTGGCCTGGTGACAGCGAAAGGCATGTGGGGGTTTTCCCGCTACGCGGTGGTCATCATCTTCGTGGTGGCGGCGTTTTTGACCCCCGGGCCCGATCCGGTTTCACAACTCTTGATGGCCCTCCCCTTGATTGCCCTCTACATCGCCTCGATCGGCGTCTGCGCGTTGGCGTCGGGTCCCTCGACAACGGGGTCCACTAATGTTTAAGGGCGACCATGAACTCGCCCCTACGGATTTAATGGGGTCCGCGCATGTTTGATTCCCTCGGTCTTGGTGAACTGGGCTTGATCTTGGTGGTCGCGCTCGTTTTTATCGACCCCTCCAAAATCGGAACACTCGCGCGCGGACTGGCGACGTTGCGGCGCAAGTGGAACACGATTCAGCGCGACGTGAAACAACAATTCGACGCGCTCACTCTAGAAGAGAACCTCAAGGAGAGTGCGGACGCCGTGCGTACGGCCAAGGCGGCATTGCGGCGCGAGGCATTAGACGCTGTACGTGCCATTCCTTCGGGCGAACGAGCCGTGGCCGCTGCCGCCGCACTCGACGTGCTCGTGGCTTGGGATGTGTACCGCAATGCCGAAACCATCGCCCTGTTTTGCGGCACGCGTGAAGAACTCGATACCGAAAGTATGATCCGCCGTGCGCTCGCCGACGGGAAAACCGTACTGTTGCCGCGCGTGGTCGACGCGCTCTCGGGGAGCCGCAGGCATGAGGCCCTTGGGCCGCATCACGCGGACATGGTGCTCGTCCCCATCCGGAATTACGACCGCGACCTCGATGAAGGCGCCTTTGGGATTTTGGAGCCGCGCGCAGATTTAATACCCGATGCCCTCCTGCGTCCCAGTTTGATTTTGATCCCGGGAACCGCCTTCGATGAGGCCGGGGGCCGCGTGGGCCGCGGTAAGGGGTTCTACGATCGATACTTGGAGACCTACGCCGCCCCGTCGACCGAACACCCCACCCCCTATAAAGCGGGCTTGGCTTTTGAGGTCCAGATTGTGCGCAAAAAACTACCTTTGGAGCCCCACGACCAGCGTTTGGACGCTTTGGTGACAGAACGACGGTTACGAACCTTCGCGAGTCCGCAAACAAGCCCCCAAAACGCTTAATTTTGGTGATTTGAAGCAATTTCGGCAAGGAGCAGCGGTGAGAGCAGTACTGGCCCTGGAAGACGGCAACTACTTCGAAGGCGAAGGATTCGGCGCACAAACCCGCGTTGAAGGTGAGGTTTGTTTTAACACCTCTCTCACCGGTTACCAAGAAATCCTTACCGACCCGTCCTATGCCGGCCAAATGGTCACGCTCACCTACCCCGAAATCGGCAATTACGGTGTGAATCTCGAGGATGTCGAGTCGACGCGCATTCAAGCTGCCGGTCTCATTGTGAAGAACGTATGCCCCTACCCGTCTAACTTCCGCGCCGATGGCCAGGTCGCTACGGTTTCGGATTACCTCAAGGCGCAGGGCATCCCGGGCATTCAGGGCATCGACACCCGCCGCCTCACGCGCATTTTGCGCGAAACAGGCGCCAAGAATGGCGTGCTCGTCACCGGTGACTACGATCTCAAAGAAGTCCTCGCCGCCGCCACCAAGGTGCGTTCGCTCTCCGAAACCGACTTTGTGGCCAAGGTCACTGTGCCGGCTTCGAGCCAATGGACCACCGGCGAACACGAGATTTCGTTTACGCCCCCGGCGGCGCGCCCGATCAAATGGACCATTGCCGCCATCGATTACGGTGCGAAGCACAATATTTTGCGCAAGCTTCACGACCTGGGCGCCAACGTGGTACGCTTCCCCGCTACGGTTTCGGCCGAAGAAGTCCTCGCCATTAACCCCGATGGCATTTTGCTCAGCAACGGCCCGGGCGACCCGGCTGTGCTCGACTATGCGGTCAACACGATCAAAGGCCTTGTCGGTAAGCGCCCCATCTTTGGCATTTGCCTTGGCCACCAGTTGCTCGCGCGCTCATTGGGCGCCGAAACATTTAAGCTGAAATTCGGCCATCGCGGTGGCAACCACCCGGTGCAAGATTTACGCACGGGTAAGGTGGAAATCACCTCGCAAAACCACGGTTTTGCGGTAGACCCCGCCTCGGTCAACTCCGAAGTCGCCGAAGTGACGCACATTAACTTGAACGACAATACGGTCGCCGGCCTGCGCCACAAAACGCTGCCCGCTTACTCGGTGCAATACCACCCCGAAGCCAGCCCGGGGCCGAAAGACTCGCACTACCTGTTCGAGGAATTCTTGGAGTCGATCGAGAAGTTCGCGGCCAAGAAATAATGGGAAGTGGAAAATGGGAAATGGGAAATAGCTCCTTGTTCCGTTTTCATTTCCCACTTTCCACTTCCCATTTTCCACAATTGAGTTCCCATGCCCCGTCGTATTGATTCTTCCGCCGTCACCGGCGGCTTGCACGCCGTTGAGTCCCTGCTCCGAGACACTCCCCGTCGCGTGCGTCGCGTCGTTTTTCAACTCGGCGCGCAAGAGCGCCGTTTGCACGCCCTGCAAAAGGTCGCCGAAAAGGCGGGCGTGCCGGTTCAACAGTTGTCCAAAGCGCAGCTTGATCAATGGTTCCCGGGGCCACACCAAGGTGTACTCGCCTTTTGCGAATCGCGTGAACTGGAAGAATGGGGCACCGTACGCGATCGCCTGATCGCCCAAAAAGACGCGGGCCGCCCGCCTCTGATTGTGGTTCCTGCCGCCTTTGAAGACCCGCGTAACCTCGGTGCGGGCGTGCGCTCGGCCGCCGGCCTCGGCGTCGACGCCATTTTATTGCCTGGTAAGGGATCCACCGGCCTCACGCCCGCGGGCGCCAAAGCCGCCGCCGGTACCGAAAATTTGGTGCCCATCTGCCGCTCGCAAGACATCGCCAAAGACCTGAAAGAACTCGCTGATGCGGGCTTCGCCATTTTGGGCCTTGATGCGCAAGCCGACAAACACGCGCACCACACCGACCTCACGGGCCCGCTCGTGCTCGTCGCCGGCGGCGAAGACCGGGGCATCCCCCCGCACATCGCCCGCTGCCTCACCGGCCGTCTTTTGTTGCCTATGGCCGAGGGCGTGCACTCCTACAATGCGTCCGTGGCGATGGCCCTGAGCCTGTATGAAATCGCACGGCAACGCGATTTTGAGGGGTTGAAGCCGAAGGACTGAGACGTAGGGTCGGACGTCGGACGTCAAAAGTCGGATGTCCGGTTTCGGGCGCAAAATTGAGTCATTAGTTTCAGGCGCACTCCATTTTGCGGCAGCATTCCGGTTCTGCCTGCCCGGAACTAACTGATTTCAGTGCTCGCCGCCATCCGACGTCCGACGTCAGACTCGCTCAGAAGGCCATTCTTAAGGCCATCCCCCTTGCCCCTCCGCACCTTGGTGTTATATGTTTATCTATAACTCATGGGAAACGTCACCAAAAAAGATATCGTCGATGCCATCGCAGATCGCACCGGGCTGACCCAGGTCGACACGAAGGTGATCGTTGAATGTTTCCTCGATTCGATTGCTAAGTCGTTGCGCGACGGCAAGAACATTGAGATCCGCGGCTTCGGCCGCTTTAAGGTCAAAGAAAAGAAAGCCCGCGAAGCGCGCAACCCCCGCACTGGCGAAATGGTTCACATCGACGCGGGCTTCAAACCCGTATTCGAAGCCAGCAAAGAACTCAAGTCCGTCCTCAACGGTGAGAAGACTGAGGGCAAGAAGCCGGGGAAGGAGTAGGGAAAATGTCGGACGTCGGACGTCGGAAGGCGGACGGAACTCCAAACCAACATCAGGTAATTCAAACACCTCGGGACGGTCACACACCGTCCCTTTTTTGTTTCCGCTTATAAGAGGTTTTGATGTAATTCCGCTATTGCCTTCGTTCCTCTTTTCCCCTTCCGA
>JBIIWL010000113.1:0-6367 GCA_044338885.1 Fibrobacteria bacterium | reverse complement strand
GCACTCCGTCTGCCGCCGCTCCGGTTGACACACTGGGTCTTCTCGGTCGTGCCAAGGCGTTCAACGGCTCCACCAACTGGTACCAGATCGGCACCGACAGCTCCAAGGTGAACCTGAACGTCGACAACACTGCCGGCTTGACCATTTCGGCCTGGGTGAACCCGACCTCGTGCGACGCGCGCATTGCAGCGTTCTCGAAGTACGTCAACGGCGCCACACCGGCGGGTCGTCAGTACGCCCTGCACACCGCGAACACGAGCACGAACTGGCGCTTCACCGTCGGCTCCCCCACCCTCGCCACCGATGAATTCTTCACCGATGCCGAAGGCGCTTGCGTCACCGGAACCTGGAAGCACATCGTGGGTACCTACGCTTCGGCGGGCACCCCGACCATCGATTCGGCCGTCAACGTCCGCATCTATATCGACGGCGTCTTGACGGGTGTGGGTGGCTCGGCCACCGTCACGGGTATCGGCACGGGGGCCTTCCCCTACATCGGCCGTATCCACAACGACCAACGCTACATGAACGGCTTGCTGGATGAAATCACCGTCGCCGCTGTGCGCCGCGATTCCAACTGGATCAAGCTCGCCTACGAAAGCCAAAAGCTGATGCAGGCGTTCACGAACATTGGTGTGACGCCGCCTTCTGTCCCCGGTGCGCCGACAGGCGTAGTCGCCGTGGGTGGTACGGCTGTGGGTAGCCTCAACGTCAGCTGGTCGGCTCCGGCCAACAACGGCGGTGCAACCATTACCGGTTACACGGTGACGGCCTCACCAAGCGGCACTTGCACCACCACCGGTGCGCTCACCTGCACGATCTCGGGCCTTACGTCTGGGACCTACACCATCACGGTCGTGGCGACCAATTCAGCGGGTAACAGCGTGGCGTCCGCGTCCACAACGGCCTCCCCGACTGTCGGTCTGATCCCCGGCGCGTTCGCAATCCGCATGGATGGCGTGCGTAACCCTTACACGTACCGCGTACCGGCAGCCTTGGTCTCAACCACCGAGCAACTGACGATGACGGTTTCGGATGTGGCTGGTAAGACGGTGTGGACTCGTACCATCAACCCGTCGACCTCCAAGGTCGTCGAGATCACATGGGACGGCAAGTCGAATAAGGGCATCAGCGTACCCTCCGGCATGTACATCGTACGCCTGCGCGCCGTTATGGGCGGCCAGGTGATCGAGTCCATCAACCGTGGCGTGAAGTTCTAAACCTTCACGGTGCACAACCTGAGACCCCATAGGGTCACAGCAAAAACCCCTGCCGGCAACGGCGGGGGTTTTTTGTTGAGTGAATTTGAGACCCCGAGGTTCCCGATTCATTGCAAAAGGATCAGGAACGACTCCAGAACCAACCAAGACCGGTGACAGGCTCAGTCCGTGTATTTGCGTTTTTACGGCACTCTTATTTCCGATTTTGATCGTGGTTTGTCGCAATAATCATATTATCGGGCGAGGGCTGATTGGCGGGGCCTGCACGGCCCAACTATCGTCCACGTTCTCTAAAACAATGAGCAACACAAACATCAAATTCGGCAGTAAATAAAGGGGAAGCGTGAGGTCTAGTCACAACCAGACCTTGCCTTATTTGCCAATCAACCAAGTCCTTGGGGGAACAATGAAATTCACAATGCAATCCATGAAGATGCTTGTGGCGCTCGGCGCCCTAGCATCGATCGTACAAGCGGGAGATTACTCCACGTGGGCGCGCTATCGCCCGGTCACCTTAAACACCTCGAACCTCGGTCTGTCGGCCGCTGTGGCCAATTTTCCGCTTTCGGTTCGCTTCAAAGCGTCGACGCATAAAGACATGCTCGATAGCGCCGCCACTCAGGTGCAGGCCAACGGGTCTGACATTCGTGTGACCTTGGCCGACGGCACCACCGACGTGCCTTTTGAAATCGAACAACTGACCACCGGCCCGGGCGGCGTGCTGCACCTTTGGGTGTTGGCCGCCAACGTGCCTTCGAACACCGCCGCGGCCGCCACGTACCGCGTGTACTGGGGCAAGACCGGTCAGACCACCATGTCTGCACCCGCTGCCGTGTTCCCCACCAGCGCCGGGTTCCAAGCCGTGTTCCACATGAACGACACGGCGGCAACCATCACCAACGCTGCCAACCCCAGCCTCAACGGTACCGCCATTGGCACCGCCACGGCACAAGGCCAATCTGCGGGCAACGGCGTTGTGAGTGCACGGAGCGGCGCACGCGTGCGTACGTTCGGCACCAGCGCGGGCGGTTCCGCTGATGGCGCCGGCGCCGTGGATTATATCCGTTTCACGCCAGGCCCCACGCATGTGCTCAGCACGCATAACGGCCCGCTGACCATGGAAGGCTGGGTCTATTCGAGCGTGACCCAAAACGGCAACTCCTCACCCGGTACCAAGACCATTATCGCACACGGCAACGCCTCTGCGGCCAACAAGGCCTGGTTAGCGCGTACCGCCGCCGCCGATGGCTCCGGTGCACAAAACCATTACTCCGCAGGCGGCGCTCCGAGCCTCAGAGGCCCCATTGCCCCCTTCCAAGAACAACACCACTGGCAATACGTGGCAGCCGTTTGGAATGGCACCAACTACACGATCTACCGTCAGCGCGAATCCGATCCGTGGAACAACGCCACCATCTCGGGTCCCTCAGGCATGGTTCCTGACTCCGTGCACTACAAGATTATCCCCGGTATCGCCCCCGCGGCCTCCACCGACCCGTGGTACATCGGTGCCGATAGCTCTTTGGGCGCCATCGACAAAGGCTGGCAGGGTTGGATGGAAGAGGTTCGTATCTCAACCATCGCACGCGACTCCAACTACGTAAAGCTCAACTTTGCGACCTTCCGCTCTGATACGATCGCTGGTTCAATCCACCCGGTCAGCGTCGGCGCGACCGAACTCAACGTGACCACCGCCTATTCGGCATGGTCGGGTCACCGCACCATCGTCCTCAACACCTCGGCTACGGGCGCCAATGTCGCCAGCACCGTGACCAACTTCCCGGTCTTGGTGCGCCTGGGCACTGCTGAAGCCGCCATCATCGCAGCCGCCAACGGCGGGAACAGCATCCGCTTCTCTAAGGCCAATGATGCCACCGCGCTCCCCTACGAAATCGAATCATGGTCTCCGACCGCCGCCGCCATTTGGGTGAAGGTTGATACCGTGAAGGGCAACAACGCCACGCAGACGATCCGTATGCACTGGGGTAATGCTGCCGCAACGAGTCAGTCCAACGGCGCTGCCGTGTTTGACACCGCCAACGGTTACCGTGCCGTGTACCACATGAGTGGCACCACGACCGAAAGCGATGCCACCATCAACGCGCTCACCATGAGCCCCTCCGACACCGTCTCGGGCGCCATTCCGGCCCCGGCTGAAGGCCAGGTCGGCGGCGCGCGTAACTTCCTCGGTGATGCCACCACGATCGCCGGTCGCCAGTACTTTGTGGCTGCCAACAGCGCGGCCAACCCCGCTGTCGATGCCTCCACGAATCAACCTCACACCATCACGGCGTGGGTGTATGCGCGTACCATTTCCGCGGCAAACGGTCATGGCAACTCGATCTTCAATAAGGGCGACAACCAGTACGCCCTGCAGATCTATGGCAATTCCGGTGCAACCGCCAAATTGTGGGAATCGGCCATCTACACCAGCACCTGGCGTCAAGCCAAATCCAAGGGCGTGGCCGTGGCCGGCGCTTGGTACCAAATCACCGGCACCTGGAGCGGTGGTGTGGACGGCGATAGCGGTACCGGCAAGCTGTACGTCAACGGTGTGCTCGATACGACCATTAAGCTCGGCATTGGGACTACAAACCCCAACCGCACCTATAACCTGTTCATCGGTGCGAACCCGTCCGCTGGTGGCGCCAACCTGACCGCCCCGGGTACGCCGCGCGCCCTTGCCGCCCAAACCACCAATACCACGCGCCCGCGCTACTGGGATGGTTACCTCGACGAAATCACGTTCTCACGCACCGTGCGTTCGGATGACTTCGTGAAGCTGTCCTACGCCAACCAAAAGTCGGTCAACTCGTTAACCGATATTGGTCTTCCGGTGTACACCGTCCCCGGTCAGCCGACTTCGGTCGCGGCTGTGGCCGATACCGCCAAGGGTCGCATTACGTGGGTTGCCCCGTCCAACAACGGCGGCAAGCCGATTCTCGAGTACAAGGCCATGGTTGTCGGCGATACCGCGTTGTCCTGCGTGACCACGACGCTGACCTGCACCATTCCTGACCTGTCCTCCACGGCCACCTACAACGTGGTTGTGCGCGCGTCCAACGAAGTGGGTGCGGGCCCGAACTCGGCCGCCTCAAACGCCTTCACGCCGGTCGCGCCCATCGTGCCGACCGCCCCGCTGACGCCCGCCGCCACCACGGTGAGCTCATCGCAGGTCAACGTGACGTACACTGCCCCGGCCTATAACGGCGGTGCGGCCATCACCGGTTACACGGTTACGGCCAATCCCGGTGGCATCACATGCGTGACCACCGAGCTGAACTGTGCTGTGGTCGGCTTGAATCAGGGCACGGCCTACACCTTCACGGTTCAGGCCAGCAACGTCGCCGGTAACGGTGCCTCTTCGGCCTCTGTGACCGCCACGACCACGAGCCTTCTGCCCGGTGCCTTCGCCATTCACATGGATGGTGCGCGTACCCCTTACACCTACCGCCTCCCGGCCGCCATGATTGCCGTCACTGAAAAGCTGACGATGACGATCACGGATGTTCAGGGCAAGACGGTGTGGTCCAGCACGATCAACCCGATGGATTCCAAAGTCGGCGAAATCGTCTGGAACGGCAAGTCGGCTAAGGGCAGTGCGGTCGCCTCCGGTATGTACGTCGTTCGCCTCCGCGCCGTCATGGGCGGGACCGTGATCGAGTCCATCAACCGTGGCGTGAAGTTCTAACCGCCTCTGTGTCGATGACCTCTTCGAGGTCAAAGCAAAAACCCCCGCCGGCAACGGCGGGGGTTTTTTGTTGGTCTGTCTAAATCTGAGCCTATTTAGCGGCTTTATGCCACCTCCTGGCCCTTTATGGTGCAGAAAAGCCCACCTTGAATTGCCAATTTCCCCACTAATTCCTATCATTTCGCCCCAATCTTGCCGGATCCGCTGGCCCCGACTTAAGCGTCGCGGAGCCTATGTGCGGGCCAAGTGAATATCAGAGAAGGAATTCAGCCATGCATCCTAAAGTCGCCTCCGTCCACACCAGCGCACACCGTTCCGACCTGCCCGAATTCCACGCCGGTGACACGGTGTCTGTGGACTTCAAGGTTATCGAAGGCAACAAGGAACGCGTTCAGACCTTCACCGGCGTTGTGATCCAACGTCGCGGCACGGGCGTCTCGGCGACCTTCACGGTTCGTAAGATCTCCAACGGCATCTCGGTCGAGCGTATTTTCCCGCTCGAGTCGCCGCGCCTCACCGCCATCAAGGTCAGCCGCCTCGGTAAAGTCCGTCGCGCCCGCTTGTTCTACATGCGCGGCTTGCAGGGCAAGGCTGCTCGCATCAAAGAGCGTAAGGTCGATCGCGCCGCGGCATAAGCCGCGTACGCCCCGATTGCTTCACATTAAAAAGCCCGCCGGTTCTACCGGCGGGCTTTTTTGTTGGCCTGAAACCCAAACGGATTTCTGGCCCCGATCTTATGGGGTAAGCGTTAGCCGATCCGTTGGCGGCCTGTCGTTTTGACCGGAACCAAAAACCCAAAGGATACCCCACCCTCTTTGGTGCGGCGGGCATGGTGAATACGGTGCGAGCGCAGCACGGCGCGCAAGTATCCGCTCTTGGGCTTGATGTGAATGCCAAAGCGTTTGTGCGTGAGGATGTCGTGCAGAAACAAGTAGGCCAGCCCATACCCTGTGATGCCCACACCCACCGCGGTCCATACCGGACTCACCACATACCCCGCGGTGAAAACCCCCATCGCCACCACACTGAAAAAGACCCCGAACCAATCGTTGAGTTCGAGCGGCCCCGTGCGCGGTTGATGATGCGACTCATGCAAGTTCCACAGAAAGCCATGCATCACGTATTTGTGCGCCGCCCACGCCACGCCTTCCATGATGAAGAAGACTGCGAGGGCGATGAGAATGAATGAGAAAGTGGTCATATTGGCAGGTGGCTAGTGGCTATGAGGTAATGGGTAGGAGGTAGGAGGTAGGAGGTAAGAGGGCAGGAGCAAATCCTGAAAGCAATTCATGAAGTGTTGATGCAAGTGAGTACTGCGGTGATCGTTCATCTCAAATTTAATGAAAGCCATTCAGCCTTCGACGTGTTCCCCATTACCCATTACCGAATACCCTTTACCTCTCTGTCCTTACGTTCCATCCAAAAGATCGCGCCGAAGAGGAGGATCAGCGAGTAC
>JBIIWL010000182.1:0-4342 GCA_044338885.1 Fibrobacteria bacterium | reverse complement strand
TCTAAAAACTCGCCGATGTCGCTGTAACGGAAACCCACCGTTTCAGGTGAGGGGGCGAACCGACGCAGGTGACGCTCCATTTGGCGACGAAACGCGTCGGGGTTGAAGGTGGGGTCATCTTGGCGTAAGGTCTGTTCGGCCCGCGCGTGCGCGGCCGCCAACCAGCGTACCACATCGGCGTGCGCCCCACGGTGAGCGGGCAAGTGGATCCGAAAGCGCGAGAGAACCGGGGGGGTATGCATGCATCCAAGATACACCAATGGATCGGCCGGACCTTGGCCGCGCCCGATGGACACACAGAGCACACCCGGCAGACCACCCGTAACCCCACCACTCTCCCTCGGGGACAGGGCCTTAGGAGTGAGGGCCCGTCAAAAACTGGCCCAGAACCATAAAAAAACCCCGGCTGTGATCAGCCGGGGTTTTTATGAACGGAAGGCTGTCGAAATTAGGCGGAGATTTCCGCCATCGACTTGGACTTGGCCTCAAGGCGCGTGGCGCCACCGTTGAGGTAGGCATCGACAGAACGGGCGCATTCGCGACCTTCGGAAATGGCCCACACAACCAGCGACTGACCGCGACGCATATCACCCGCGGCAAAGATGCCCGGCACCGAGGTGCTGTAATCCTTGGGGTTGGCCTTCACATTACCGCGCTCATCCTTCTCGATCCCGAGTTGGTCGGGGAGGCTGTGCTCGGGGTGTAAGAAGCCCATGGCAAGGTACACGCGTTCGGCCGGCATGATGAACTCGCTGCCTTCCACTTCGGTGAACTTGGGGCCGTCCCACTGCAAACGCACGGCACGAATGCCGGTGAGGTTGCCGTCGGCGTCCTTGAGGAACTCTTTGGAAAGCACCGACCAATCGCGCACGCAGCCTTCGGCCTGCGAGCTTGAGGTCGAGAGCATGCGCGGGCCCGGGTGGGTCGGCCACGGCGTTTCGGCCGTGCGGGTCTCGGGCGGCTTGGGGAGCAATTCGATCTGAGTCACCGACTTGGCGCCATGACGGATCGAGGTACCCACGCAGTCAGACCCGGTATCGCCGCCGCCGATGACGACGACGTTCTTATCGGTTGACTTGATTTCTTCTGCGGCGGTGAAGGTGTCACCGGCGACGCGCTTGTTATTCTGGCGCAAGAAATCCATGGCGAGGTACACGCCCTTGGCGTCACGGCCCGGGATGGGCAGATCGCGCGCGAGGGTGGAGCCGCCGGCGAGAACCACGGCGTCGAATGCCTTCAATTCTTCGACCGGGACGTTCTTACCCACTTCGGCGCTCAGGCGGAAGGTGATACCCTCGGCGGCCATGAGGTCGGCGCGGCGTTGAACCACTTTTTTGGAGAGCTTGAAGTCGGGAATGCCGTAACGCATCAGGCCGCCGAGACGGTCGGAGCGTTCGAACACGGTCACCAGGTGACCGGCTTTGTTCAACTGGTCAGCCGCAGCCAGGCCCGCCGGGCCCGAACCGATGACGGCCACCGTCTTGCCGCTGCGGTACAGCGGCGGAGTCGGCTTGATCCACCCTTGGGCGAACGCATGGTCGACGATCGAGACTTCGATGTTCTTAATGGTGACCGGGGGCTTGTTGATGCCAAGCACACAGGCCGACTCACAAGGCGCCGGGCAGATGCGGCCGGTGAACTCGGGGAAGTTGTTGGTCGAAAGCAAGCTCTTGAGCGCAGCTTCCCACTTCCCGTTGTACACGTGATCGTTAAAGTCGGGGATGATGTTGCCCAGCGGGCAACCGGTATGGCAAAACGGGATGCCGCAATCCATGCAGCGCGCACCCTGAGTTTGCACATCTTCCACCGGCATCTGAACCACGAACTCGTCGTAGTTTTTGATGCGTTCTTCCGCGGGAAGGTAAGAGGGAACCTTCCGACCGAACTCTTTGAAACCTGTGACTTTTCCCATTGTCGCTTACCCCTTCGCCATGGTTTCGGCGGCCATTTCGGCCAGCGCGCGCTTGTAATCCCGAGGCATCACCTTCACGAATTTCGTCAGACTGTTTTTCCAGTCGGCCAAAATTTCTTTGGCGGCGGTGCTGCCCGTGTAATCCAGATGACGTTCGATACGGCCCTTGAGCTCGATCGCTTCTTCAGCTTCGGTCACGCCTTCGAGGTCAACCATTTCACGATTGATGTTCGCCGGAGCCTTGCCTTCGGGGTCGAACAGATAAGCGATACCGCCGCTCATACCCGCGCCGAAGTTACGGCCGATGGACCCGAGCAGCACAAGGCGGCCGCCCGTCATGTATTCACAACCGTGGTCGCCGCAAGATTCGGCCACCACTTCGGCACCGGAGTTGCGCACGCAGAAGCGTTCGCCGGCCTTGCCGCGGATATAGGCTTGACCGCTGGTCGCGCCATAGAAACACACGTTGCCCACGACCACGTTATCTGCCGGGACGAAGGTGGAAACCTTCGGCGGGTAGATCACGATCTTACCACCAGAGAGGCCCTTACCCACGTAATCGTTGGCTTCGCCTTCGATCTCGAGTGTAACGCCCGGGGTTGCAAAGGCCCCAAAGCTCTGGCCGGCAGAGCCGGTGAACATCAGGTGAATGCTGTCTTCGGGCAAGCCGGCGGCGCCGTACTTGCGGGTCACGTTCGAGGACAAAATCGTACCCGCCGTGCGGTGCACGTTGCGGATCTCGAAGTGGGCCTTGACCGGCGTGCCTGAGTCGAGCGCCGGCTTGGCGGCCGCCATCAGTTGCCAGTCAAGCGCCTTCTCGAGGCCGTGATCTTGCTTGTCGCAGCAGCCCATGTTGCCGACTTGCTTGTCACCCATACCGTGCAGAATCTTGCCGAGGTCGAGGTGTTTGGCCTTCCAATGGTTCACGCCTTCGCGCGCCTTGAGGCGGTCAACACGGCCGACCATTTCGTCCACGGTGCGGAAGCCAAGGGCGGCCATATGACGGCGCATGTCTTCGGCGAGGAACTTGTAGAAGTTCACCACGTGTTCGATCTCGCCCGGGAACAGCTTGCGCAGGTCGGGGTCTTGAGTCGCGATGCCCACGGGGCAGGTGTTGAGGTGACACTTGCGCATCATGATGCAACCCATGGCGATGAGACCACCGGTGGCAACGCCCCATTCTTCGGCGCCGAGCAAGGTCGCGATGGCGATATCGCGGCCGGTACGGAGCATGCCGTCCGTTTGCAACACCACGCGCGAACGCAGGCCGTTCTTGATCAGCACTTGGTGTGCTTCGGATAAACCGAGTTCCCAAGGCAGACCGGCGTGCTTGATGGACGTTTGCGGCGAGGCGCCTGTACCGCCGTCATAGCCGGCGATCAAAATCACGTCGCTGTGCGCCTTGGCCACACCCGCGGCCACGGTGCCCACGCCCACTTCGGCCACCAGCTTGACGCTGATGCGGGCTTGGTCGTTGCTGTTCTTCAAATCGAAAATCAGCTGAGCCAAATCTTCGATCGAGTAGATGTCGTGGTGGGGCGGCGGTGAGATAAGGCCCACGCCCTGCGTGCTATGACGCGTTTTGGCGATGAACTTATCGACCTTCCAACCGGGCAGCTGACCGCCCTCGCCGGGCTTGGCACCCTGCGCCATTTTGATCTGGATTTCGTCAGCGTTCACGAGGTACTCGCTGGTCACACCAAAGCGGCCCGAGGCCACTTGCTTGATGCTGGAGCGCATGCTGTCGCCATTGGGCAACGGCTTGAAGCGCAGCGGGTCTTCACCGCCTTCGCCCGTGTTCGAACGCGCACCGATGCGGTTCATGGCCATGGCGAGGGTGGTATGAGCCTCCCAGCTAATGGACCCGAACGACATGGCGCCGCTGGCGAAACGCTTAAGGATGTTTTCAGCCGGTTCGACTTCATCGATGGAAATCGGCTCGCCTGCGGCAAAGTCCAACAAGCCGCGGAGCGTGAGTGGCGCATCGCCCTGCACGTCGATGAGCTTGGTGTACTCTTCGTAGGTCTTGTAGTTGTTCGTGCGCACGGCGTGCTGCAGCTTATGCACCACGTCGGGGGTGAGCATGTGACGCTCGCCGCGCTGACGCCACTGGTACTGACCGCCAACCTCGATATCGGACGGTTCTTCGTCGTGGGTCGGGTATGCGAAGCGATGGCGCACCAAGGTCTCTTCTTCGAGCGTATCGAGGTCGAGGCCGCCCAAGCGGGAGGCTGTACCCGTGAAGTATTCGTCCACAACAGAGTTACCCAGGCCCACGGCCTCGAAAATCTGCGCGCCGATATAAGACTGCACCGTGGAGATGCCCATCTTGGAGATCACTTTGAGCAGGCCCTTGTTCACGGCCTTGACGTAGTGCTGTTCGGCCTTCTCAAGCGTCAAGCCGTCCTTAAACAACTTGCGACGGCGCAT
>JBIIWL010000111.1:0-6460 GCA_044338885.1 Fibrobacteria bacterium | reverse complement strand
TCACTGCTCATTGCCGACGAACCGACCACGGCGCTAGACGCCACGGTGCAGGCTCAAATTTTAACCTTGCTGCGGGCCTTGGCACACAAGCGTGGCATGGCTTTGTTGCTCATCACTCACGATTTAAATGCGGTCGCTCGTACCGCAGACCGCGCCGCAGTCATGCAGGCAGGGCGTATCGTAGAAACGATCGCCGTCGCCGATTTGTTTACCGGGGCACAGCACCCCTACACGCAAATGTTGGTCGCCGCCATGCCGAACCGGTCCGGGGGTATTTCGGATGGTGGCGTTCATGTAGGGACGAATGATCATTTGCTCCTACATAGGCCCATCCCACAGGCTCCCGTGGCCCTTTTAACCGCCCGTGACCTCATAGTGGCCTACCCGTCGTCCACAGGCTTGTTCGGCGCGGGTCGCCTTGGCGAACCTGTAGTCAAGGGTGTCTCTCTTGAGGTTCACGCCGGTGAGACCCTTGCGATTGTGGGGGAATCAGGGTCGGGCAAGAGCACGCTCGGCCGTGCTTTGATTCGACTTGGCCCGGTTACCTCCGGCCGTTTAATCTGGGAAGACGGTACCGACCTCCTCAGCCTTGAGGGTGCAGACCTGCGCGGTTTCCGTCGTCGTGCCCAAATGGTGTTTCAAGACCCGTTCGCCTCGCTCAACCCCCGCCTAAGCGCGGGGTACCAGTTGGCCGAGCCGCTTCACATTCATGGCATTCACCCGGCGGGCGGCGTGCCGGCGCGAGTGGCCGAGCTTTTAGAATCTGTGGGCCTTAAGGCTGATGACGCGCGCAAGTTCCCGCATCAATTTTCAGGCGGACAGCGTCAGCGCCTGGCTATCGCACGCGCGCTGGCGGTGTCGCCGCAGCTCATCGTCGCCGACGAGCCTGTATCGTCGCTCGACATGTCGGTGCAAGGGCAGGTGATCGACTTGCTTCAAGAATTAGGCGAGCGATTGGGCCTGACGTATGTCTTCATCTCACACGACCTCTCGGTTGTGGAGCGGATCGCCCATCGTGTCTTGGTCATGCACAAAGGTGTGATCGTCGAAGAAGGTGTGACGCGCGAGGTATTCGCTGCTCCAAAGCACGAGTACACGCGTGCGCTGCTCGACGCTTCTTTTTCAACCGCACGATTCTAAAAAAAGCCGCCCGCTGTAAGCGGACGGCTTTTCAATGGGCACAGTCGGATAGATCCGGCTGGCTTGAACCCTTGAGTCTTTACCCTGCCTTCAAAGCCTGCTTCGCGAGCTTGCGCGCGCGCCGCTTTTCTTTGCGACCTTCCCAGGCGTAGTACAGCGTGGGGATGATCACCAAGGTCAGCACGGTATTGAAGAACAGACCCCAGAAAATCGCCCACGCCATCGGCGTCCACCACAGCGACGTTTCCGATCTGAGGATCAACTTGAGGTTGAGGAAGTCGAACCCAACGCCCGTGGCCATCGGCACCAAGGCGATCATCGCCGTAATGGCCGTCAGCAACACGGGGCGCAAACGTGTCACGCCGCCTTCGATCACGGCCTCCCGCAAGGGCGTGCCTTCGCGGCGCAGGTGATTGATAAAGTCTAGAAGCACGATACCGTTTTTCGCCACCACACCCGCTAGGGCAATGATACCGATACCCGTCATCATGATCGAGAAGGTCACTTCGGTGAACAGGATTCTGTTCATGATGACGAAACCCCAGAACACACCGCCCAAGGAGAGCAGAATGCCGATGAACACCATCAGGGGCTGCGAGACCGAGTTGAACTGCGCGACCATGGTGAGCACGACCAAAGCGACCGCGATCAAGAACGCTTTCATCAAGAAGGCTTGCGATTCGTCCTGCTCGCGGTTACTGCTTCCGGTTTGAATGTGGTAACCCGGCGGGAGCTGCATCTTTTCGACGGCCTTGAGGGCCGCACCCTTGGGTTTCGATTCATCCTTGGTGCCCGGCGCCATTTCTGCCCACACTTGCACAGTGCGTTTGCCATCGAGGCGGCGGATGCTGGCGAGGCTGGCCTTTTGTTCAATGCGAGCGAGCGAGGTCAAGGGAACCTGCATGCCCTCATGAGGGATCGTGATCCGGTCGATGCCGTTAAACGATTCGCGCGTATCGGCATCCAGACGGACCATAATGTTGTGCTCGTCTTTACCTACGCGGAACTTGCCGGCCTCAAACCCATGGATGGCGCCACGCACGGCCATGGCCACGTCACTGGTGCTTACGCCCAAGCGCTTGGCTTGGTCGCGATCGATGGTGATCGACAGTTCGGGGCGCACCGGGTCGTAGTCCGTGCTGATGTTGACTAGCCCATCCACTTTGCTCAGCTTTGCACGCACAGAGTCAGCCATATTACCCAAGACATCAAAGTCCGCACCGGAGAGCTCAAAGCTGACGGGGTAACCTTGCGGGGGGCCTTCATCCTGCTTTTTAACGGCAACCTTCCAGCCGGGCAATAATCCGGGGATATGCTCTTCCATCCAGCGCATCGAGGTCCACGACGGCACTTTACGTTTGTCGTAATCTTGGAACGAGACTTGGATGTAGCCCTTATGCGATTCGGGGCGCGGGTCTTCACCCATTACCGTGACGCGCATACCGGTGATTGTCGAGACGCTCACAATATCCGCTTGGTCCTTGGGCATGTTTATGATCTTGTCTTCCACGATTTTAAGCACGGAGTCCGTGGAATTGATGCCGATGCCCAAGGGGCCGGTAACTTCAACCGAAACCACTTTCGGCTCAATGTTCGGGAAGAACACCACGCCGGGGCCCAAGATGCCATAGGCCAGAATACCGCTGACTACGAAGGCTGCGCAAAATGCCAAAGCCGACTTGGGGCGATCAACCGTCCAAATCAAAGCTTTGCGGTAAATTTTGCGGAAGCGCTCAAAGCTATCGCCTTCTTTTTCTTCCAGGCCCTTTTCGTTCTTGTTCATGAACAAAGACGCGAACACAGGGTTGAAGACGAAGGCCACAAAGAGCGAGCCCGTCAAGGTCACCATCACGGTGATCGGCAAGTACTTCATGAACTGACCCATGATGCCGGGCATGAACACGATCGGCAAGAAGGCCACAACAGTGGTCACCGTTGCCGTAGTCACGGGAATGAACACTTCTTTCGTTCCGTCAATGGCGGCCGTTATGCGATCCTTACCCATCTGAAGGTGACGATAGATGTTTTCCACGACCACGATGCCGTCATCCACGAGCATGCCGAGGGCGATCACCAGCGAGAAGAGCACCACCATGTTCAGCGTCACACCCATCGTGTCGAGCACAAGGAAGCCGATGGTCATGCTAAAGGGGATGGCTGTGCTGATGAACAAGCTATTGCGCACGCCGAGGAAGAACGAGAGCAACAGTACCACTAGGATAATACCCAGAATGATGTGGTTCTGCAGTTCGTTCACCATGTGGCGGATATCGGTCGACTGATCCATCGTGTAGTCGACGCGAGTCCCAGCGGGCCATTCCGTGCGCGCTTCTTCCACGACATGCTTGGCATCGTCGACCAGGTCGAGGATGTTGGCGCCGACGCGTTTGGTGATGTGAATGGCGATTGAGTTTTGACCGTTCAGTCGGAAAATGGTGGAGCGATCGCGCGTGTATTGGAACGTGACATTGGCCACGTCACCCAAACGAACCAAGGTTTGTTTTTCGGCGCGGACCACGAGGTTTTTGAAATCTTCGGGGCGAGGCACTTCGCCAGTCAGTTTAATAGAGAAGCGATTGCCCGCGGCGACGAGCGTACCGCCGGGAATATTGCGGTGTTGGGTTTGCACGGCCATGACGAGGTCGTTCAAGGTCACGTTGTATTGCCGGAGCTTCGCCGGATTGACGTCGATGGCGATTTCGCGCTCTTGCTTGCCGGTGACCTTGGCCTCCAGCACGCCGGGAATCACGGCCATGCGCTCTTTGAGCGCTTCGGCCACTTCGTCCAACCGTTCGATTTCATAGTCGGCCGAGAGTGACATCACCAGAATCGGAATGCTGGAGAAGTTCAGTTCCGCAACCATAGGTTCTTCGGCGTCGGCCGGTAAATCCGGTTTGGCCTCGTCCACTTTGTCCTTCACGCGGCGCAGCGCAGTCTCAACATCAAGGTCAGGGTTGAACTCGGCCTGAATCGACGAGTAGCCCTCACCGGAAGTCGAGGTCACCTTTTTAAGGCCATCCAGACCTTCGAGCTTATCCTCGATTTTTTCGGTGACGAGTTTTTCCATGTCTTCCGGCGAGGCGCCAGGATAGATCACGGTCGTGTAAATCAAGGGGATCTTGATTTCAGGTGACGATTCCTTGGGCAGACTGCAATACGACAGGCCGCCCGCAAGGAGGAGAATGAAAGCCAGCACCAGGGTGGTGGTGGCATTTTTTACCGCAAATCTTGTCATGGGGTGTGCTCCGTGATCAACCTTGGTTGTGGGGCCTTAGCCGGCCCCACAAAGGTGAGTGGGTTAGAAAGAAACCTTGGTGCCTTCGGACACCTGGAAGGCGCCGGCGGTGATCACGCGATCACCATCTTTGAGGCCTGACTTCACCATAACGTTATCGCCTTGCGAGGCACCGAGCGTGACGTTCACGCGCTCAGCTTTACCGCCATTGACGCGCATTACGGCCGTTCCGTTTTGGAGGCGCAACACCGCTTGTGAGGGCACCACGACAGCATTTTCGTGGCGCTGACGAAGCACGCGGACGCTTCCGATCATGCCGGGGCGGAGCGTATTACCGGGGTTGTCGAGGCGTACGCGGGCCGTGACCACACGATTGCGCGATTCAACCGCACGGTCGACGCTTTCAATGCGACCCATGACCGGCTTGGCACCCTCTTGCAGCAGTACGAACTCGGCACGTTGGCCTTCGCGATAATCGAAGGCCTCGCTTTCGGGGATGGACAAGATGGCTTCCAGACGAGCCAAGGCCGCCACGCGAACCGTCGGCGCGCCGGGGGCGGCGGCTTGGAACTTCTCCACAAAGCGACTCACGAGCATGCCCGAGAACGGAGCTTCGCAGCGGCTGTCTGCATAGGCACGCTTGGCTTGAAAGTGTGCGGCACGTGCGGCCTGCAGGTCGAGTTGCGCCTTATCGGTCGCCGCCTTACCCACAAAACCATCACGCACGTTGTCTTTCGCGCGGTCGGTTTCGCCTTGGGCGAGCTCGACCGCGGCCTCGGCCTGACGCAGTTGCGCGAGGTAGAGTTCGGTATCGATGTCGCACAATGCTTGACCTTTAGACACCGTCTTACCGATATCGGCGATCATGTTCACACGGCCACCGCCCGGAGCGGGGCCGGTGAGCACGGCGTCATCAACGCCGCGCAGATCAGCGGAGTAACGACCCCAGTCTTCAAAGGCGCTGGCCTTGACCACGGTTGTGACCACGCGGATCACGGCCGAGGTGTCGGCAAGCACTTTTTTGGATTCATCGCCGTGTCCTCCACCGCAGGCGGTGAAGAGCACGGTGAGGGTGGCGATTCCCGCGGTCAAACCTGCGGCGCGAGTAAAGTGACGAGTCTGTGAGTTCATTTGGAGGTCTCCTTGGTCAAATCTTTGCCGAGCGCCAGTTGCAGCGCGGCTTGGGCGCGGGTTTTTTGGTAACGGGCTGCGATCAGGCCGAGTTCGGCATTGCGCAGTCCTTCTTCAGCTGAGAGCAAATCGGTCACTTGGCCGGCACCGGCGCGGAAATCGCGGCCAATCATGTCGGCGGCTTCGGCGGAGGCGTCGCGGGCTTCTTGCGCGGCGGCTAAGGCGGTGTCGGCCGCATTCACTTCGCGTTGGGCCGTTTGAAGTTGAATGCGGGCGTAGGCGAGAGCTTGGCGTTCGTTGGCGGCCAGCGAGCGCACATCGGAATCATACTGGCGGGCTTTGGCGCTATGACCCAACCCATCGAAAAGAGTCCAGGTAAGCCCGACGCCCACTTGCCATTCGAGGTTGTTGTCGAAATCGGAGATTTGTTCGTCAAGTTCGAAGGCGAGAATACCCACTTTACCTTGCAGGCCTACCGATGGCAAGTACTGCAGTCGATACACGCGCGCGTACCCTTCGAGGGTTTCTTTTTGCAAGCGAATTGCGAGAAGGTCGGGACGATTTTCAAGGGCCGCATCCGACGCCGTTGGGGCCGTGCCCACGGGGGCAAGGGCCGAGGCGGTATCGAGGGTGAGTGGCGCATCGATCGGACGGCCGAGCAGGCGGTTGAGCGCCATGCGCGAGGCATCCACATCGTTGGCTGCGCGGATGCGCTCGGGTTCAAGAGCCTTGAGCGAGGCTCGTGTCAGCAGCACCGTGCTCCGTGACCCGGCGCCCCGTTTGAAGTTAGACTCCAAAAACCCAACGGTTTTGGCCTGGCGTTCGAGGGAGGTTTCGAGCACGCGCAACTTGGTCTCCGCCATGATCACCGCGTAAAATGCATCGAGCGCCTGTAATTCAAGTTCTTGCATCGACCGATGATTGGCGGCGTCTTGAGCGCGAATCTGCTTGCCC
>JBIIWL010000110.1:0-6465 GCA_044338885.1 Fibrobacteria bacterium | reverse complement strand
ATTCAGCTGCAGGAATGAGCTGTTGGTTAGGAGTCGCGCCCGTGTAGAACACGTTCTTCGAGCACTCTTCACCTTCGTACTGAACAGGGTAGAACAACAAGGCGTTGTTGCCTTCGTAAACGGGCAGCACAGACTTACGAGACACGGAAGTCCAGCAACCGAAAGTCACCGCAACCTTATCCTTCAGGATAAGCTCTTTGGCTTTCTCTGCGAACAGATCCCAGTCGGACGCCGGATCAACCACCACGGGTTTGATCTTTTTGCCGAGCACACCGCCCTTGGCATTGATTTCCTCAACGGCCATGAGCACAACGTCCTTCAGCGACGTTTCGGAGATCGCCATCGTGCCACTCAGAGAGTGCAAAACGCCGATCTTGACTTCGCCTTGGGCCTGCGCCATTTGCGGTGCCGCAACGCCGAGCGCCATCGCGGCACCAAACGTCAGACCTTTTTTCAGCCAGTTCATCTTATTCATACCAACTCCTTATTGGGGGGTGACCTTCCCGACCAAGAGAAAAAGCAAGAAGAGTGCCACCTTCAATCCGGACAATTCAATGGCCCGGAATGTGCGAAGTTGCCATGGCATGCTAACATTCACCACGTTCTGTATGCATCGCGATCAGAATTCATGCTTCTGCCGCTGATGTTTACACATTTTCACTCTTTTTGTTTTTGTCCACATTTGTTGCGTCTGGAGATCAATTGACAGTTGTTGGCATGAGATTGTCCGAAAATGCTTTGGAGGCAGCCCTTGTCTCTGGTAAGACTCGCGTGCAACGGAGTCGCGCCATACCACCAGTCCGATTCCTGCATCCTCGGTCATCAAGCGACAGCGCCTTGGTCTTCTCAAGCGCCCTGGGCGGTGGCATGCTCGAGGGCGACGATTATCGATTCGACATCCGGTGCCACGAACAGTCAACCCTCATGTTCGCCCCACAAGCGAACACACGCGTCTTTCCCTGCCCGGGCGGTACCGTAACACGCCAATCGGTGCGTGGCACGGTTTATGCGGACGGATTGGTCGTGTGCGGCGGCGACCCGATCGTCCCCTATAGAGACAGCCGATTCTCACAAACACAAAGTTGGACCCTCTATCCGGGAGCCCGGCTGGTTTTACTGGATTGGATGATCGCGGGGCGGCTCGATCGCGGCGAAGGATTCGCCTTCGATTCTTACGAGAACGAAACGCGCATCGAAACACCTGATGGTCGCCCCCTTTTGACAGATGCCGTCAAATTAAAGGGCGACGGGCACGCGGTCGAAGGCGCCCCTATTATAGAGGGCGATTCCTGGGCCCGGCCCGGTATGGGAGGTTTTGCCTCGGCGATGACACTTCATGTGCTCGGCCCCGGGTGGGAGTCGATCCATGCCCCACTCGAACAACAATTGCGAGCGGGGGGTGTTGATGGTAAACCGTTCTGGATGGAACACGGAAGGTTGGCGGGTTTGGGGGTTCGCGAGGGCCGCGGGTTTTCACTGCGGGCCCTCGGGGTGGACCGGGCGGCCCTAGAGCCACTGGCCTCCACAGTGTTTGAGGCCCTCGCCCGGCCCGATTGGCTGGGTTTTGATTTTTGGTCACGGAAGTACTGAACCTTGGAGGACGAAGGGACGGAAGACGGTGGTCGATAGACGGTGGAAAAGACACCATGCGACACAAACAACTAGAGCCTGCACTTAATCAAACACCATACCGTCGAGCACGACCATCAGCGACACACATCCTCTGAAAATGCACTCGTCACTTTTGGCGATCGCCACCGTCTACCGTCCATTAACACAAGCGACAACACGGAGTCCTTATGCACCTCTCCCCTCGCGATATCGACAAGTTGATGTTGCATCAAGCTGGGTTCTTGGCACAAAAGCGCCTTTGGCGCGGCGTGCGCCTAAACTACCCCGAATCCGTTGCCTTGATCGCCACGCAGCTGCTTGAATTCATCCGCGACGGCAAAAGCGTGCCCGACCTGATGGATCTTGGAAAAAATATCCTCGGCCGTCGCGATGTACTCCCCGGTGTGCCTGAAATGATCGCTGATGTCCAAGTGGAAGGCACCTTCCCCGACGGCACAAAATTGGTGACAGTGCATGAACCAATTTGTGCCGATGAAGGCGATTCCGCTCTCGCCCTCTATGGTTCAGGGCTTGACGCCGCCCTGCGGGCGCTCCCGGCCCCGCACCCTGAAGCCCCCGTCACACCCCCCGGTGATGTCCTGTCTGCGGCTGAACCTGTGATCCTCAATGCGGGGCGCGAAACGCTGACGCTCGATGTCGTGAACATGGGCGATCGCCCCGTTCAGGTCGGGTCGCACTATCCGTTCTTTGAAACCAATGCCTCTTTGCGCTTTGACCGCGCAGCCGCCCTAGGCTACCGCCTCGACATTCCCAGCGGAACGGCCGTTCGATTCGAACCCGGTGAAAAAAAATCGGTGCGCCTCGTCGCGCTCGGCGGGGCACGCATCGTGCACGGCGGGAGCGGCCTAATCAGCGGTTCGGTCGACGGACCCAATGCCACAGACGCCATCGCCCGCGCTACGGCGCAATCCTTTTTGACCACGGAGGCTCACTCATGAGCATGGAACTCAGCCGCCGCGCGTATGGCGACATGTATGGTCCCACGACCGGAGACCGCGTGCGACTTGGCGATACCGACTTGTGGATCGAAGTTGAAAAAGATTTCACGGTGCCTGGTGAAGAATGCAAATTCGGCGGTGGTAAAACGCTACGCGATGGCATGGGTCAAAAAGCAGGGGCCTCGCAAATTGAATCACTCGACTTGCTGATCACGAATGCACTTATCGTGGATTACACCGGCATTTACAAAGCCGATTTGGGTATCAAGAACAATCGTATTCATGCGATCGGCAAAGCCGGCAACCCCGACCTCATGGACGGGGTCCACCCCGATATGATCGTCGGCCCCACAACCGAGGTGATCGCGGGCGAAGGCATGATCGTTACGGCGGGTGGCATTGATTCGCATATTCATTTCATTTGCCCGCAGCAAGCCGAAGAGGCCATCGCCTCGGGCATCACGACCATGCTCGGCGGGGGCACAGGCCCGGCGACAGGTACCAATGCAACCACCTGCACCCCTGGTCGCGCGTACCTTGAAATGATGATGCGCGCGGTGGAACACTACCCACTCAACTTCGGCTTTTTAGGGAAAGGCAATTCGTCCTTGCCGGGCGGGTTGATCGAACAAATCGAAGCCGGCGCCATCGGCCTGAAGCTGCACGAAGATTGGGGCACGACACCCGCGGCGATTGATGCGTGCCTCACGGTCGCCGACCAATATGACGTCCAAGTCGCTATTCATACTGATACGTTGAATGAATCCGGATTCGTGGAAGCCACCATCGCGGCGTTTAAAGGGCGTACCATCCACACGTTTCACACAGAAGGTGCAGGCGGCGGACACGCTCCCGATATTCTGCGCGTGGTCGGCCACCCTAACGTGCTGCCCTCGTCCACAAACCCCACGCGTCCCTTCACGGTGAACACGCTGTCCGAACACTTGGACATGTTGATGGTATGCCATCATCTGGACCCCAACATTCCTGAAGACGTGGCCTTCGCTGAAAGTCGCATTCGGGCTGAAACCATCGCGGCCGAAGACATTTTACACGATACGGGTGCCATCTCGATGATGTCATCCGATTCGCAGGCCATGGGACGCATTGGCGAAGTCATCTGCCGCACATGGCAGACGGCGCACAAAATGAAAGCGCAACGCGGGCCACTCCCGCAAGATGCGGGGTCGCAGAACGACAACTTTAGGGCGCGCCGCTACATCGCCAAATACACGATCAACCCGGCCTTGTCTCACGGCATCTCTCACGAAGTCGGATCAATCGAAACCGGTAAGTGGGCCGACCTGGTATTATGGAAGCCGGCGTTCTTCGGCATTCGCCCCGAGCTGGTGCTGAAAGGCGGTATCATTGCACAAGCACAAATGGGAGACCCCAACGCCTCCATCCCCACACCGCAACCCTACTATTCGCGCCGCATGTTCGGGGCACTGGGTTCGGCCGTCGGTATGTGTTCGCTGGCTTTTACCTCCGCGGCTGGCGTCGAGACCGTCAAAACCTACGGCCTCAAAAAACAGATCGTCGCGGTGAAGGGCTGCCGCACCGTGGGCAAAAAAGACATGCGCCTCAACGACGACATGCCCGCAGTCACCGTCGATCCCGAAACCTACGAAGTGCGAGCCGATGGCGAACACCTCACCTGTGAACCGGCGGACAAACTGCCGTTAGCTCAGATGTACCACCTGTTCTGAAACAGGGAAGCGGAAACATGAAATCTGAAAGGAACTCCAATACCACACATGAGTGGAATGGTCGAATATCCCGTCGTCCTCTAGTTGCGTTTTTGCCTTTTTTCATATTTCCTATTTCTGATTTCTGATTTCCTATGCCTCTCCCCCTCTCCACCATTTTGCAAATCGCTGACTCCGCGTTCCCGACGGGAGCGTTTGCGTATAGCAGCGGTTTGGAGGCTTTGGCGCGTGCGGGGCAGTTCCCGACGATGGCCACGCTCGAGTCCTATCTCGAAACCCACGTACGGCAGGCCACGACTTTTGATTTGGCCTACGTTGCCGCCGCGCATGACGCGGGTTTGAAAGTTGGCCACACACACAGAGACAATGTGTACGGGGGTGAAGGGGAAGAACCGGGTGTTTTACCTCACTCTGCAGACGCGCTCTTCGCCTTGTGTGACGAATGGGATGCGACGCAATGGAACGTTGGCATGCGCACCGCGTCTTTGCGGCAGGCGCGCGCGTTCGTCGACGCCTTAATCGATGCCTTCGCCTTGCCCGCTGACCACCCGTTGCGCGCGCTGCAAGCCGACGCGGCGAAGCCTGATTCCATCCTTCATTTCGTGCCCGCGCTCGGCTACGCCCTCGCTGTGCTCGGGGCCTCCCGCGCGCAGGCGTGCACCTTGTACCTCCACGGCCTCGCGCGCGACCAAGCCGCCGCCGCGGTGCGTCTTGGCATTGTCGGGCCGCGCGCCGCACAAACGTTGCAGGCCAACGCGCTATCGAACGCGTCTCGCACGCTAGGCGATGCCCACGGGCTGCCCACACCGCGCGCCGCGCGGCGCACCGCACCGCTGGTTGAAACCGGTCAAGGCGGCCATGGGTTTTTGTACAGTCGGTTGTTTCAGAACTAAGGATCCAATGGTAATGCTCAATGCTCAATGAACAATGCTCAATCAACACACTAAGGAGTCGAGCGGTGAAAATAATCGAACCCGTTCAACATCTTCCTTTTTGCTTTGCTCTATTGAGCATTGAGCATTGATCATTGAGCATTTAAATAACCTCCACACGCCAACCCTGAACGCAACACCATGCTACACCACCGTCACCAACTTCTCCGCCACCAAATGGGCCACTGGCACATCCTCACGAGCGCGAACATGATCGCTTGGAATCGCCGGGTGAGTTTCGTCTGCGTGAACTGGTGCGCGATGACCGCGACTACAACAAACGCGCCTTCACCATCGGCATCGGTGGGCCTGTAGGCTCTGGTAAAACGGCGCTTACGAAGGCGCTCTGTGAACACCTGCGCGCCCAGTACAGCTTGGGCGTTGTCACCAACGACATTTTCACGCGTGAAGATGGTGAATTCTTAACACGCCATAAAGCCTTACCCGCCGAACGCATTCTCGCCGTGGAAACCGGCGGCTGCCCGCACGCCGCGATCCGAGAAGACGTCACGTCGAACATTTACGCGTGCGAAGAACTGATGCGCCGGTTTGCCGGCACCACCGAGTCGATCGATTTATTGATCGTTGAAAGCGGGGGCGATAATCTGGCCGCACACTTTGGCCGCGAGCTCGCCGACTATACCATCTACGTGATCGACGTGTCGGGCGGCGATAAAATTCCGCGTAAAGGCGGCCCAGGGATCACGCAGAGCGATTTGTTGGTCATCAACAAAATCGACCTTGCGCCTTACGTGGGCGCGTCGCTCGAGGTGATGGATCGCGATGCAGGTAAGATGCGCGGTGACGGGCCGTTTTTGTTTGCACAAATCAACGTCAATCAGTCGGTCCCCGAAATCGCCGAGCACCTATTGGCCGCCTGGAAAGTCGCCGTACCGACCGCCTCACCAAAGCCCACGGCGACACAACCCGACTAACCACACACCCACCCCCCAAATTTCACCCGATTCGCTCCGGAGACCCTTTATGATGACTCGATTATCCCTTCGCACGGTTTTGTTCGGCACAATCCTTTTGGGCCTTACGGCTTTGGCTATGGCCCATCATGGTAATCCTCAGACCCCCACCCCCACCTCGAACGGGTGGCAAGGGTCGCTCCCCCCGGGTGTGCCGGCCCCCTCGAGCCCCGCCCTGCCGGGTGGCTGAATGTGGTTGTGTCGGCGCGAATCTTGTGATTCTGCGCTGATTCGGCTCTGTTAAGGCCAAATGAGCTTCCTCGCGCTGTAAAACCGGCGG
>JBIIWL010000109.1:0-6482 GCA_044338885.1 Fibrobacteria bacterium | reverse complement strand
CTCGTCGGCGTATCTTCGCCACAGGCCGCGAAGGACAGCACGGCCGCGATTGAAAGCGCGGCGAGGCTGAGGTTAGGGAACTTTTTCATGGTGGCTCTCCCAGTAATGGCAGTGAACGTTTAGCGACTTTGATGCAAATGTGATGCAGCGTGAGGCGGTAAAATAATGAATTCGCCCGCACTTTTCCCCTCTAAGTAGGGCAATTTTTGACTTAAATCGGGCAATTTTGAGATTAATCTTGTCCCCAAACCTTCGTCAAGCCGGTCTCAACCGCAGTGAGAGCCACCGGGTGGCTTTCACTTGAAACGCAATTTGCCGCCAAGTGGTCGGGCTCGGGTTTGGTTTGGCTGTCATAACTGCCTGCCTTGCTCTACTACCTTTCTCGTGATGGATATCAACGTTTATGCCCGAGAACTGGCCGAAAATGCCCAAGAAGCGGCACGCGCGCTGCGCGTGTCTTCGAATGCCACCCGCAACAAAGCCTTAAACGGCCTCGCGCGGGAAATCATGCTCGCGGGCCCCGCGATTTTCGCGGCCAATGAAAAAGATGTGGCCGAGGCGAAGGCCGCCGGGCTATCGTCCGCCATGGTGGATCGATTGCTTCTAAACCCCAAAAGGCTGAAGGCGATCTCCGAGGCAGTCAAGGATATCGCCAAGCTCCCCGACCCCGTGGGCCGGCTGCTTGAAAAAAAGCGTCGTAAAGACGGGCTTAAATTAAGGCGGGTTTCCGTACCCATCGGTGTCGTGCTCTTCATTTTCGAATCGCGACCCAACGTGACCATCGACGGAGCGGCCCTTTGTCTCAAGAGCGGTAATGCGGTGATTTTGCGCGGTGGCAAAGAGTCTGCACGCACCAATGCGGCGTTCGCTGCGTGCGTGGCAAAAGCACTGACGGCGGCGAAGCTGCCCGCCCATTGCGCGCAGGTGGTGGCGACGCCCGACCGCAAATTGCTGGACTTGTTGTTGCAAGATGATGCACGGCTGAGCTTGGTGATCCCCCGCGGCGGCGAGGGCTTGATTCGTGCCGTGGCCGAAAAATCACGCGTCCCCGTGATCAAACACTATAAGGGTGTCTGTCATGTCTATGTGGATAAAAGCGCGGACACTAAAAAAGCGCTCGGTATCGTCGTGAATGCCAAGGTACAGCGACCCGGCACCTGCAATGCCATGGAGACCTTGTTGCTCGATAAATCGCTGACACGCGAGACGAGTTTTTCTTTGCTGGCCGGATTGGCCGCCGAAGGGGTGGAGTTGTACGGTGATGCGGCCGCCCGCAAGTTATTCCCCTCCGTGAAACCTGCAACCGATGACTCGTGGGATACCGAATATTTGGAACTCAAAGCCAACGTGAAAGTCGTGAATGGGGTCAAGGGCGCCTTGGACCACATTGCGAAGCATGCGACCGGCCACACCGAGGCGGTCTTGGCCAAGTCGATCACGGTTCAAAATGCGTTCCTCGCCGGTGTAGACAGTGCTTCGGTGATGATCAACGCGTCGACGCGATTAGCCGACGGCGGCGAGTATGGATTGGGTGCTGAGGTCGGTATCAGTACCGACCGCATTCATGCACGCGGCCCGATGGGTGTCGAATCTTTGACCACGTATAAGTGGATTGTCGAAGGAACCGGGCATGTCCGCAAATAATCCCGCGTGGCTCGATCAGGTCAAGTTCGACGACAAAGGGCTTGTCACTGCTGTGGCCATTGATAGTGTGAAGGGCGACGTTTTGATGCTCGCCCACATGAACGCGCAGGCCCTCAGTCTGACGATTGAAACGGGACGCATGACCTACTGGTCACGCTCCCGCAAATCGCTGTGGGTGAAAGGTGAGACTTCGGGGAATACCCAAAAGCTCGTGTCGGCCCACTTGGATTGTGACGGCGACGCCATTGTGTTTCGCGTGATTCCCGAAGGGCTCGGTGCAGCCTGCCATGAAGGCTACCGCAGTTGCTTCTTCCGCGCACTTCAAGACGGCGCGTGGGAAACGCAGGGCAAACCCATCGCGCCAGCGACGGGCCACTAGTGACTAGCCCTCACTGGAGTCGGGCCTAAAGTCCTTGTCCCCCGCCTCTCCAGGCGAGTTGGAGAGGCGGACCTATGGGGGCCAATCGTAACGCACTCAATGCGTCGACATTTAGGTCTTAATGCGGTAACCGCTTGTACACGAGGCCATAAACCAGGGCGCCGCCAATCGCGGAGAGCAGCATGAGTGCGGCGCTGACATAACCCATGCCCGTGAGCACAAACAAAGGGCCTGGGCACGCGCCAATCAGACCCCAGCCGAGGCCGAACGCCACACCCCCATAAACATTGCGTCGCCATGAGGGGTCCTTGCCTTCGACGACAATGTGTTTGCCCGAAACATCACGCAGATTGTAGCGTTTGATCGCCCAGACGCCGATCAAGCCGATCGCCACGGCCGAGCCCATAAGGCCGTACATGTGAATCGACTCAAAGAGGAACATTTCGTGGATGCGATACCACGAAGCGGCTTCGCTTTGGACCATGACGATTCCGAAAATGATGCCGGCGATCAGAAATTTGGCGAGCTTCATGAAACAATCCAGGGGTAAAGAACATGGGTGGCAATTAATCCGCCGGCGAAGAAGCCCAGCAGCGCGAACAGTGAGCCTTTTTGGAGCGCCGATAATCCACTGATCCCGTGGCCGGATGTACAACCGTTGGCCCAGCGTGCTCCGAATCCCACCAGAAAACCACCGACGATCCACAAGGCCCACGCAGCAGGGTTTGCAAAAGCCGCTGAACCGAATAGTGAGTCAGGCATCAGACCCGCATTGCGGGAAATGCCCAGCTCCTCAAGCCGCGCCACCGTGCCCGCGCTGATCGCAATGACGCGGTCTTTTGCCCCCAACACCATCATGAGGGCGCCGCCGAGGATCGCGCCCAATGCGAACACCAGGTTCCAAATGTGGGGACGCCAGCCATCGGCGAAGTAGCCTGAATAGCGGCCCGCGCCACCGAGGGCGCATAGGGTTTTTAGGTTGGTCGACAAACCAAAACGTCGGCCGAGGAATAACATCGTGAGCATAGTCAGGCCGATGGCCGCACCCGATGCATACCAGGCCCAAGGCGAGGTCAAGATACCCATGTTAGCAGGCTCCCTGGGTGCTGCAGCATGTGCCTTCAGCCACGGTGGCATCGTTGCTCCGCGCTTCTTCATACGCTTTCATGAGTCGCGAAAGAGCGTTATAGCCACCTTCGACGTTCACCACCTGATCGAATCCGCGCGCTTTCAGAATGGAGGCCGCGATCATGGAGCGGTACCCGCTCGCGCAATGGATATGGATTCGCGTGCCGCGCGGCAGCGTGACCATGCCTTCGTTGAGGCCATCGAGGGGGATATTGATCGCACCGTCGAGTTTAGCCGTTTCAAATTCCGAAGGTTTACGGACATCGAGCACGAAATCAGCGTCGGTGTGTGTGGCGCGGCGGCTGAGGAATTCTTCCGGAGAGATGGATTCCAGCGTGTCGACATCGCGCCCGGCTTTCTGCCATTCGATAAATCCACCAGCCAAATAGCCGAGCACGTTTTCGTACCCCACGCGGGCGAGGCGCGTGACGGCTTCGGTTTCGCGTCCGGGATCGCAGACCAAGAGGAGTGGCTGACGCGGGTCGCCGAGCAATGAGCCGGCCCAGTTTGCAAAAGAACCATCAAGGCCAATGCTCACGGCATTGGGGATGAACCCCTTGTGGAAATCCGCCGGTGAACGGGTATCGACCACCAGAGCGCCGGTCGCATTCGCGAGGTTTTCAAAGTCCGAGGGTGTGAGCGAGGTTTCGCCGCGGTCCATGACTTGGTCGATGGCGGCGTAACCCTCGCGGTTGAGGCGGGCATTCATCGGGAAGTAGGTGGGCGGAGGGAGTATGCCCGTCAACACTTCACGACGAAAGTCGGCGGCCGTGGGTTGCGCGAGTGCGACGTTGACCGCTTTTTGATGACCGAGCGTATCCATGGTTTCGCGCGAGAGATGTTTGCCACAGGCTGAGCCCGCACCATGGCCTGGGTAAATGATCAAGTCGTCAGACAGGGGCATAATCTTGGTATGCAGGCTGTTGAACAGCAGGTCAGCCAATTGCTCTTTGCTCAGGTCGGACTTCACGGCGAGGTCGGGGCGGCCCACATCCCCTAAGAAAAGCGTATCACCCGTAAATAAGGCGACCTCGCGGCCTTCCGCATCAATCAGCAAGTAGCACGAGCTTTCCAAAGTGTGACCCGGGGTGTGCAAGAGGCGCAGGCGAACCGATCCAATTGCGAACTCCTCGCCGTCATGCGCGCTGTGTGCTGGGAAATCAGGAGCCGCGCTCGGGCCATACACGATGGTCGCGGCGGCGTCGCGCGCTAGGTCGACGTGGCCAGAGACGAAGTCGGCGTGAAAGTGGGTTTCAAACACGTACTTGATCTTCGCATTGTTTTTGCGTGCGCGTTCGATATACGGTGCGGTTTCGCGTAACGGGTCGATCACGGCAGCCTCGCCATTGCTTTCGATGTAGTAGGCGGCCTGCGCGAGACAGCCCGTATAAATTTGTTCGACGATGACGCCTGAAAACTTTTCCATGATGCTACTCCTCGTTAAAACTCTGGATTCAAAATGATGAAGGTCAATTTATCTGTGTAACTGATGTGCGTCCGTGACTGAAGTCACGGAACGCGCGTGTGGTCGGGGGGCTGCGCGTGTTCAGCCGCCAAGTTCGGCGACGAAGATGAACACCGACATGACGGTCAGCAGTACGCCGAGGGCACGCCGCAAATAGGTGGAGGGGATGCGCGAGGCGAGGGTGGATCCGAGAGCCGCCCCCGTGAGCGCGAGCGCAGCGAGCGTCAGCAGAAGCCGCCAATCAGGCGTGGCGCGATGCAGGTCTCCCAGAAACCCTGTGAGCGAGTTGATCGTGATGATCAAGAGCGAGGTGCCTACGGCGTGGCGCACCGGCAAGCGTGCGAGTAAAATGAGTGCGGGGGTGATGAGGAAGCCTCCCCCCGCGCCGATCAACCCTGTGAGCGCGCCGACGCCGATGCCTTGCAGGCCTAAGATCAATCCAGCCAATCCCGCCACGGGAGGCGTCGAGGCGGCCATTTCTTCATTGCCGCGCTCGCGTTTACGCAGCATCGCGATGCCTGTCACGAGCATGACGGTGGCCAAAAGCAACATGAGGGCCAGATCTCGCGAGACTTCGAAGCCACCGAAATTAAAACCTTCGGCCGGGAGCGATGGTAACACCGCGCGGCGCATGGCGTACACTGTGATGGCGGCGGGAATCGCGAGCAATAGGGCGCGGTGCACCGCGGGGCGTTTCCAACGCGCGTGGCGGATCAACCAAAAGGCGAGGATCGTACCGATGCCTAACAGGAACAGCCAGGTCGATCGAGGCCCTGCTTCAATCCAAACCGTGCGCGGTAGGGCGGGGAGCAGGTAATGGCGCGTGAGATAGACGGCCAATAGGGATGGGGCGACAAAGGCGAAGGCGACCCTGTAGTTCAACCAACCGCGGCGTATGGACGCCGCCACCCCCGCCATGGAGGCGACGCCGACGATGAAGAGTGAGGCTCCCGTCGCCTCAAGAGGCGGAAGACCAAACACGTACACCAACAAGGGAATGGTCAAAATCGAGCCACCACCCCCCAAAACTCCCAAAACGGACCCCACAACGAGGGCCCCGGCGTAACCAATGAGCAGGCTGAATTCCATCCCCACAAATTAGGGCGGAAAGGGCAAAACGTCCGTGCCAAAAGTCACCTAAGGACAGTACTGCTGTACTGTTCTAAGGCCTCAATATCTTCTGCCCTTAGCCCTTAGCCCTTAGCCCTTACCCCTTAGCTCGCCACGATCTCAATCTGGTTCCGTCCCGGTTTGACGCGGCCGAGGCGTTCGAGTTGTTTCATCAGGCGGGAAACGACTTCGCGCGTCGTGCCGAGGTGGCGCGAAATTTCTTCGTGTGTGATGCGCAGGAGATTGGTATTGCGCGCGATGGAAAGGTCTTGGAGGTATTGCCAAAGGCGTTCGTCGAGCTTATGGAAGGCCACAGCATCGAAGGCTTCAATGAGTTGATCGAAGCGGCGACGGTAGGTCGAGACCGCAAAGTCGCTGAACAAGGGGGAATCTTGCAGCAACGTGGGCAAGAGGCGGGAGGGAATGGCCAGCAGGCAACCGTCTTCCTCGGCCACGGCGCGCACACGGCTGCGGGCATCACCTCGGCAGCAGTCTAGTGAGAGCGCGCACGTTTCACCAGGTTGTAAAAAGTACAGGAAGATTTCGCGACCTTCTTCATCCGCGCGCAAAATTCTGACGGTGCCTTCGGTGATCAAGGGCAAAAACGGAATGACCTCGCCCGGACGAATCAATTCGTCTCCTGCCTTAAAATCACGCCACTGCCCGATCTCTTGAAGGCGGCGCAGCAACGTTGAGTCATTGAGTTCGGGGAACCAAGCGGCAAGGTCGGGGGCGGGTTTAAAGTCAGGCATGGAA